>NZ_JBSFEO010000019.1:0-196874 GCF_053594475.1 Embleya sp. NPDC001921 | reverse complement strand
CCGGTTTCCTTGCTGGTGGCCTGGCCGTTGCCCCAGGCGTCGGTGGACTTGGTGAAGACCTGGCCGTTGCTGTAGTCGGCGCAGGTCAGGCCGGGGCGGTTCGGGTCGCGCAGGGAGAAGGAGCTGCCCGAGCCGGTGGTGTCGATGGCGAGCGGGTTGGGCCCGTTCCACTGACTGTTGCCGGTGCCGGCCTTCACGTCGTCGACGGTGTCGAGCACCGTGCCCGTGCTCGCATCGACGAAGACGTGCAGCCTGCTGGGCGCGGTCGCGGTACGACCGATCAGAACGGTCTCCCAGGCGAGATTGCTCTGCCCGTCCTTGACCCGGACGACCAGGCGGTGCGACTCGACCTTGTCCACGGCCGCGAGTCTGGCCCTGGAGGTGGTTTCGGCGGCGCCCGCGTCGATCGTGGGCGTGGTCTTGGCCGAGATGCGGGTGCTGGTGGCGGACTGGGTCGCGCGGACCCGGCCCTGGCCGTCGGCGAGCACCACCGCGTCGCCGCCGACCACCGGGATGCCCCGGTAGGTGCGCTGATAGGCGACCGAGTACAGGTCGTTGACCCACGGGGTCACCGACTGCCGTTCGTACTGCTCGTCGGGACCCTTGGCGAGGGTGTCCAAGCCACTGGTCGCGGCTCGGTCGGCGGCGGAGACCGCCAGCGCCTGCGAGCCGGGAGGGGAAGGCGGATCGGCCGAAGCCGACTGCGCGGTCGTGGAGACCGCCAATCCGGCGAGTACGGCCAGGACTGTCCCGGCCGTCACCGTTTTGCGATTCATCGAGGCTCCTCGAGTGGAAGGTAGACCTCGACCACGAATCCGGCCTTCGCGATGCGTGTCCGCATGGTGAGCGAACCGCCGACGCGCGTGGCCGCCGGATTCGTGCCCGATCGGCACACGTTCACACGGTCTGCCCGTTCCGTTCAATGCGCGCTCGAACAGCCGGCAAAATCTGTCAAACTCCGTGCCACGCCGGTGAGTTGCCTACAGCGGAGAATATCTCCGGGAGTCGGTCGACGGGGCTGCCCGGCACCTTGTGCGGCGACCGGAGAGGCGCATCGGGGTGCCGGGCAGCAGGCGCGAACGACTCACCTGGAGGCCGCGATCAACTCGTGGAGAGGTCGCGACCGGCTCGCCGAGAGGTCGCGATCAGCCCATGGAGAGGCCGTGATCAGCTCACCGGCAGGTCCAGGTAGGACGGATCCTCCTCGGAGGGCGAGACCGTGATGGTGGTGCCCGCGACGGGCGCCGCACCGTAGAACGGGTCGAACGTGTCCAGTACGAGCAGTACCCGGTGGCCGGCCGGGACGTTGTAGCCGGTGGCCTGGAGGGCGATGTCCAGGACGACCAGCCGTTCCGCCTCGCCCTCGGGGCCGGTGAACGGTGCGTGCGTGATGATGTGGGCGTTGCCGTCGGCGTCGACGTCGAAGAGGTGTGCGATCACCGTCGGCGTCGGTCCCTCGATCGTGTAGGTCACTCGCAGTCGAGGCACACCCCGCAGTTTCACCGCCACCGGTAGCGGCGCGGTGGCCCACACGCCCGCGTGGGAACGGTCGATCTCGTTGGTCGGGTAGATCTTGGGAAAACCGGCCATCTCCGGGTAGCCGGAGAAGATGATCTTGTTTGCCACGGTGGCCGGGGTGTCGGCGCCGGACCGCAAGGTGATGTCCGTGTCGCCGCCGGGCTTGTCGGTGAGCGTGCCGTCGCCGCCGTTTTGCGGGCCGCCCAGATACAGCCGCTCGGTGTGTCCGGTGACCGCGCCCCATGTGGGCTGCTCTTCGATCGGGCCCTTCCACATGATCTGCGTGACGACCTCGCCCTCGGTGTCGATGCCGTTGGCAACACCCTTGAGGTGGTGGTCGAACCACCGGTAGGCGTCCTCCCAGATCCGGTTCGGCAGCCCGATGATGCCGGGCGACTCCGGTCCCGAGTGGTCACCGATGGACAGCAGGAGGCGCTTGGGACCGGTCAGCGCGTTGAACATCTTCAACGTCTGGTTGGTGGGGAACAGCGTCTCGTGCCACGCGTTCGCGAACAGGATCGGCACGCCGCGCTCGTTGAGCTTTCCGACGCTGTCGAACGGAGAGCGCGGTACCGCCCAGTCCAGCGCCGGTTGCGGGTCCGGATTGGTCAGCACATCGCGGAACGCCTGCTGTGTGGTCTCGCTGAGCCGGGCGTCGGCGGCGGCACCCAGGAGTGTGGACACCGCGGCCAGGTGCCGGGTGCCGTTCTCGAAGAACGCGTCGCCCAGGTCGCCCCAGGTGCTCAGCGCCACCACCGCGCCCACCTTGGGCTCCTCGGCGGCGACGAGCTGGCTGATGCCCGATCCGTACGAGTCGCCGATGAAGCCGACACCGGTCAACTCGCCCGCGACCAGGCCCTCCACGAAGGTGATCGCCGCCTGACCATCCTGGATGTCCTCGAGGCCGGCCACCTCGACCTCGCCCTGGGAGTTGCCGAACCCGCGCGCGGTGTAGGCCAGTACGTGGTAGCCCTTGAGCGCGAAGCGGGTCGCCTGTACCGCGTAGACGACCCAGCCCAGGTTCACCCACGGTGAGGGCATCACGATCAGCGGCCGGGGTCGGCCGTCGCGGTGCAGCCAGAGCGCGCCGTCCAACTCGTCGCCGCCCGCGCCGGGCACGCGAACCTTGCTGAACTCGACCTGTGCCCGGGTCTCCTCGACCTCGGCCACGCGCGCGGGGGCGAGTCGACCGGGGTTCCCGGTCTCCAGTGCTTCGACGACCTGCGTCAAGGTCGCCTCGTCCAGTTCGGGGTAGAGGCTGGTCGGCTGCGGTTCCTGTGAACTCACGTCGATCCCTTCCCACTTCGTCGACACGTGCGGACGAGGCCGACACCCGCCCATGATCGCGGTGGGTGTCGACTCGAAGACACAGTGTCATCGAATCCCGATTCGTGACGGGAGAATGGGAGGAAAATCCGAAGTGGGAAACAACCATTCCGGTGCGCCGACCCCTTCGCTACCCTCGCCCGATCCGGCGGAATCGTCGAGCGGGGCTCCCCGCGGATCGGATGGCCCATGAAGAACGTATCCCCGGACGTCGAGCCCGGGCGCCCGACGGTGTCGATCTCCGCCGGGCGCCTGCGCGGCACCACCGCGGACGGCGTGCGTCGGTTCCTCGGTATCCCGTACGCCGCCGCGCCGGTGGGCCCGAGACGGTTCGACCGGCCGGCCCCGCACCCGGGGTGGGCGGACGTGCGCGACGCCGGTTCGATGGGGGCGACCGCGCCGCAGGCGCCGTATCGGGGCGGTCTGGGCGACCTGTTGCCGACGGTGGTGGTCGAGGGCGACGAATACCTGAACCTGAACATCTGGGCACCGGTCGACGCGGCCGGCCTGCCGGTCATGGTGTGGGTGCACGGCGGTTCGCTCGCACACGGCGCGAACGCCCTGCCCGGGTACGACGGTTCCGCCTTCGCCCGGGACGGCGTGGTGTTCGTGGCGCTGAACTACCGGCTGGCCTCCGAGGGATTCTCGGTATTGGCGGGCGCGCCGCTCAATCTCGGACTGGCCGACGTGCTCGCCGCGCTGCGCTGGGTGCGCGCCGAGATCGCGGCCTTCGGCGGCGACCCCGAACAGGTCACCGTGTTCGGCGAGTCCGCCGGAGCGATCCTGCTGGGCGCGCTGGTCGCCCACCCGGAGGCCGCGTCGTTGTTCGGTCGGGCGATCCTGCAGAGCGGGATGCCCGGCGCGCTCCCGCCCAAGGGCGCCGGCCGGATCACCCGCCTGGTGGCCCGACGGCTGGGCCGCGCGGCCACCAGGGAGGCGTTCGCGGATGTGCCGGCGGCCGAACTGGTCGCGGCCGAACAGGCCGTCACCGCCGGCGGATCGCCGATGAGCGGTGGCCCCGGATTCACCATGGCCGTCGACGCGGACCTGGTGCCGGTCGAGCCGATGGCCGCGCTGCCGGCCGGCGCCGGGTCGGACATCACGCTGCTGCTCGGCTCGAACACCGAGGAATACCGGTTGTGGTTCGTGCCCACGGGGATGCTGGACCGGGTCGGGGCACCGCTGTTCGCGGGCGCGCGGCTCGAGTTCCGGATCGGACGCCGGATCCTGGCCGCGTATCGGGCCAACCGGCCGGGCGCCTCGCGCGGCGAACTGCTCGGCACGCTGGTCGGCGACCTGCTGCTGCGACTGCCGATCAACCGGGTCGCGGACGCCCGACTGGATCACGACGCGCCCACCTACGTCTACGAGTTCGGCTGGCGCAGCCCGGTCCTGGAACTGGGCGCGGCGCACGCGATGGAACTGCCCTTCGTCTTCGACGGCCTCGCGACGCCCGACTGGCGCGCCCTCACCGGCGACGCGCCGCCGCAGCGGCTGGCCGACGACATGCACGCGGCGTGGGTACGGTTCGCCAAGACCGGCGACCCGGGCTGGGAACCCTGGGACGCCCGGCGCCCGGTACGGGTGTTCGACCATCCCGAGTCCGGCACGGTGTTCGCCCCGCGGGAGGACGAGCGGGCCGTCTGGCCCTGACCGGCGCGTGCCGGGCCGACGCCCAACTCCCGGGCCGGCCCGCGGGGCGTCGCGCCCCTCATCCCAGGGCGCGACGCACGGCCGCGTGCGGCAGCGCGAACGCCTTGTGCCCGGACGGCGCGTGTACCGTCTCGGCGGCCAACAGGGCGTCCAGCACCGCCTCCTCGACGGCGTCCATGGTCGCGGCGAAGACCGTGTCCAACAGCGCCGAGGGCAGCGGTTCGACGGCCCGCGCGGGCGCGGTGGAGAAGGCCACCGCGTAGTCGCCGCTGCCGTGCGCGAAGGCGGCCCCGACCCGGGCCAGTCCGAACACGCCGCGCCCGGCGATCCGGGTCAACTCGCGTGTGGAACAAGGCAGATCGGTGGCCACCACGATCACGCACGAGCCCTGCCCGCTCGGCGGCCCGGCGGTCGGCAGACCCAGCGCGGCCGGGCGCAACACCTGCCCGCCCAGTCGTAGTTCGCCGGACATGTTGGCCTGCACCAGCACGCCCACGGTCGCCTCGCCGGTGTCGGTGGGCACCCGGCGCGACGCGGTGCCGATACCGGCCTTGTAGCCCAGCGCGCACGCGCCGGTGCCGCCGCCCACACTGCCCTGCGGCACCGGCCCGGTCGAGGCCGTGTCCAGCGCCGCGTACACGTGTGCCGCGGTCACCCGGCGTGGTCGGTTCCGGGACAGCCACGTGTCGTCGATCTCGCCGACCACCGGCACCACCGAAGTGAGCGGCGGGTCGGCCCGCTCCCGCAGCCAGGTCGACAGCGCGTTCGCGACGGGGAAGGTGGACAGTTTGGAGGTGAGCAGCAACGGGGTCTCCAATTCGCCCGGTTCCACCGGTCGGCCGGCGCCGACGAACCTCCCGTGGCCGTTGCCGACGAACTGCCCGGCCCGCAGTGGGCCGTGGCTGCCCAGCGCGTCGGGCACGATCGCGGTCACTCCCGAATACAACCCCTCCCGGGGGTCGCGCAGGGTGGTGTGCCCCACCCGTACGCCCGGGACGTCGGTGAGCGCGTTCCACGTCCCGGGATCGAGCAGGCCCGGCGCGTGGCCGAAGTCGCGGATGCGCGGGCGCGGCTTGGAAGGGTCCGTCGCGAGCTCGGTCATCGTGGCTCCGGATGTCGTTTCGGCCGGCATTCGCATGCCGTCACTCTCCGCTGTGCCCGTCGTCCGCCGCACCGTCGTCGCGGACGAAAGTTCGGACCCGCCTCGGGTGGGCCACACCAACCCCGGGCGGCCCTCGCGCCTGGTCGGCGCGGGCCCGCGCGCTCTATAGGCTGACCACCCACAGATCACCCACTGGCGCCGGAGAGCGGCACCGACACGGTTGAGGGTGCACGGATGAGCGCGCGTTTCGAGGAACTCGACTGGCAGCCGACGCCGATGGGCGAGATCAGTCTGCGCCGCAGGCGGGACCCGGCCACGGGCGAGGACGTGTACGAGGTCAAGCTCGGCGACGAGTTCCTGATGTCCAGCCTGTTCACGGCGGGCGAGATCGCGCTGACCCGACTGGGCCTGGCCGACCTGCCGGAGGCCGGACTCGACGTCGTGGTGGGCGGCCTCGGGCTCGGATACACCGCCCGGGCGGCGCTGGACGATCCGCGTGTGCGCAGCCTGATCGTGGTGGACACGCTCGGCGAGGTGATCGACTGGCACCGGCGCGGGCTGGTGCCGCTGGGCGCGGGACTGGCCGGTGATCCGCGCTGTCGGCTGGTCCGCGGCGACTTCTTCGCGATGGCCGGCGACCCTCGCGGGTGGGACGCGCAGGCGCCCGGCCGGCGCTTCCACGCCGTCCTGCTGGACGTCGACCACTCGCCGCGGCACGTGCTGCACCCCAGCCACGCCGCGCTCTACCGGCCGGCCGGGCTGCGCGCGCTGGCCGATCGACTGCATCCCGACGGCGTCTTCGCGCTGTGGTCGAACGACCCGCCGGACCACGAGTTCGGCGCGGTGCTCGCCGAGGTGTTCACCGCCTCGGCCGCGCACGTGGTCGACTTCGACAACCCGCTCCAGGGCGGTACGGCGACCAACACCGTGTATGTGGCGCGCAAGGCGGGCGACCCCGCGTCCTGACCCGACGGGACGGCGGACCGGGTCGGGACGCGGGGTGCGGGGGCGTGTCCTCGAACACCCCACCGGGTCTGTACCGGGACGCGAGGACACGCCGGGGTGCCGCGCCCGGCGACAGGGCACGAGTCGCCGGGCGCGGCACCGTTCAGGAGCGCAGGTGGTCGATGGCGACGCGGGCGGCCCGGCCGATCGCGGCGTCGGCCCGGGGCAGCCGGAAGCCCATCGACTCCGAGCGCAGGAAGACGCCGACGGCGTAGCGCTTGCCGTCGGGGTACTCGACGACCCCGGCCTCGTTGCGCACACCCCACAGGGTGCCGGTCTTGCCGGACACCCGGATCTCGTCCTCGAAGCCGGAGGAGAGCCGGTGCGGCCAGATCTGCCGGCCCATGATCTCGCGCACCTCGGCGCAGGCCTCGGCGGGCCCGGCCTCGTCCCGCCAGATGGCGGCGAGCAGCTTGGTGATCTCGCGCGGGGTGGTCGAGGCGGTGCGCTCGGGGTCGCGCACGGTCAGCATGCGCATGCGGTCCGGGGTGACCCGGGCGAGTTGCTCCTCGACGTCCTCGGCCGCCGGGTCGATGCCCAGGTCGGTCACCACGCTGGAGAGCAGTTCCTTGCAGCCGGTGACCGCGGTGACGCGGCAGTCCAACTCGTCCAGCGTGGCCCGCACGTTCTCCCGGCCGACCAGGCCGAGCACGACGTCGGTGGCCGCGTTGTCGCTCATGGTCATCATCATGGCGGTGAGGTCGCGCGCGCTCATCTCCACGTCGTGCGCGCAGCCGTCGGTGCCGATGCCGTCGCCCGCCTTGTCGGCGTCGGTGACCACGTGCCGACCGGCCCGGTCCAGCCGGCCCGAGGCCGCCTGGCGCGCGTACTCCAAGGCGATCGGGATCTTGAAGACCGAGGCGAGCACGACCTTGTCGTCGGACCCGTAACAGACCTCGTCGTCGCCGTCGAGGTCGCGTACGTGCAGGAAGCCCTCGACCTCGGCCGCGTCGAAGACGGCGCGGATGCTCTTGGCCGGCTCGACCGGGTCCTGGTCGGTGATCATGTATCGCTCCGTGGGGTGGTCGGGTGGCCCCGAGGGGCCCGACGGGGTGTGCTCAGCGTTTGGCGGCGACGTTGGGCAGATGGGTGGCGGCCGCGTGCGCGCCCACCGTGTACCAGAGGTTGATCAGGTCCATCACGACGTCGGGGTCGGGCGCCGCGCATCGCACGGTCAACAGGTCCAGTCGTTCCGCGCCGGGCACGGCGGCGGCGAACTCGGCGGCCAGGGGGAGTTGGAAGCCCACCTCCAGGACCAGTTCCTCGGGCACCGGCAGGGCTCGCAACCCGCTCGCCTTCTCGACCGCCAGCGCGGCCTTCTCCCGGATGAGGTCCCGGGCCAGGGAGGGGTGCATGGTGTCGGCCGCGGTCCATCCCTCGGCGGACTTGACCTGCGCGGTGACCACGCCGGGGAACACTTCCTCGGCCACCGAGCAGACGTGGTTGTCGCCGGTGACCAGTCCGATCGGCACCCCGTGCCGGGCGGCCAGCAGCGCGATCACCTCGGCCTCGGTGACGTGGCGGTCGCCCAGTTTCACCGAGGTGAAGTTGCCGGAGAAGGTGTGCGAGAGCACGCCCGGCTTGCCGGCCGCCGCGTGGTAGCCGACGAACAGCGCCACCGCGTGCTGCGGGCCCAGGCCGTGCGCCATGCACTGGGCCTTGGGGGTGCCCAGGATCATCCGGGCGCGGGGGTCCAGATCCTCCGCGATCAGGTTGTCCATCGTGCCGTGGCTGTCGTTGATCAGTACGCGCTCGGCGCCCGCCGCGAACGCGCCCTCGATCGCCGCGTTCGCCTCGCCCGTCATCAGGTGTTGCGCCCGGGGGTAGCCGGTGCCGCCGCGCCAGATCTGGTCCAGGGTGGCGATGCCCGCCACGCCTTCCATGTCGATCGAGATGTACACGTCCATCGGTCACTCCCGTTCGTCGCGCTGCCCGTGACCGACCCGATGCGCGCGCGTCGCCCGCCGCCGGGCCGGGCGGTGCGCCGACCGTCGGCGGCCACTGCCGAGGATTGCCGAGGCGGGCCAGGCTCGGCGTCGGTGATTCGGACAGGTTCGGCGGCGGTTCTTCGTCGACGAGGACGATTCGAGGTTTTCGGGCGCTGCCTACCGTGATCGTCCTCTGCGGCACTCGCCGCCGCCTTCGAGGAGGTATCCCACGATGGGACGATCCGACGTGTCCGGGTCTGCTGCCCGGACACTGCCGACGCCCGAGTACCTAGCGACCCGACTCGGCGAACTGGCCAAGCGCGGCAACATTCCCGGTGCGAGTGTCGCGGTACGGATGGGCGACGAGACGGTCGTGGCCGCCACGGGCGTGCTCGACGTGGAGATCGGGTACCCGGCGACCCCGGATTCGATCTTCCAGATCGGGTCGATCACCAAGGTCTGGACGGCGACGCTGATCATGCAGCTCGTCGACGAGGGCGTGCTCGACCTCGACGCCCCCGTGCGCACCTACCTGCCGGACTTCAAGCTCGTCGACGAGGCCGCCGCACAGGTGGTGACGACGCGTCAACTGTTGTGCCACACCGCGGGTTTCGAGGGCGACCTGTTCGACGACCAAGGCCCCGGGCACGACGCGGTGGCCAAGCTGGTCGCGGCCCTGGCCGAGAAGGCCGGCCAACTGTTCGCACCCGGCGAGATGTTCTCGTACTGCAACAGCGGGTTCGTCGTGCTGGGCCGGATCATCGAGGTGCTCACCGGACAGACCTGGGAGGCGACGCTGCGCGAGCGGATCGCGGTGCCGCTGGGCCTGGGCCGGCTGGCCACCAGCGCGAACGAGGCGATCCTGCACCGGGTGGCGATCGGGCACGTGTCCGGGCCGGACGGGACCGCGGTGCGGGTGCCGGGGTGGGAGATGCCGCGCTCCAACGCGCCTGCCGGCTCGACCCTGACCACCACGGCGACCGACCTGCTCGCGTTCGCCGCCGCGCACATCGCCCGGGGACTGCTCCCGGACGGCACCCGGCTGCTGTCGGAGGCGTCCGCGCTCGCGATGCGCGAGCCGCAGGTGCGGGTGCCCGACATCGAGGTGGTCGGCGGCGCGTGGGGGCTGGGCTGGAATCTGTTCGACTGGGTCGGCGGCCCGATCATCGGTCACGACGGCGGCACCTTGGGCCAGGCCGCGATCCTGCGGGTGGCCCCCGAGAGCGACGTCTCGATCGCGATACTCACCAACGGCGGCGACCTGGCCGTGATGTACGACCTGGTCCGCGACGTGTTCGCGACGACCGCGGACGTGCGCGTACCGGAGCCGGTCGTACCGCCCGCCGAGCCCCCGGTGGTGGACTCGCGCTTCTTCGTCGGCCGCTACGCCTCGCAGGCGATGGCGTTCGACGTGGTCGAGTCCGAGGAGGGACTGGAACTCACCACGCGCACGCTCGGCGCCGCCGCCGAGATGCTCGGCGAACAGGTCAAGACCAGCAGGCTGGTGATCCGCGACGCCCGCACGCTGATCGAGGTCGAGGCGCAGGGTGGGCAGCACACGCAGTATGCCTTCCTCGGCGATGGCGACCGGGCCCGCTTCCTGCACATGACCCGCGCGATGCCGCGGGTGAGCGCCGTGGACGCGGTCGCCGCGCACGCCGCCGAGCAGGGCGCCGTCGGCTGTACCGCCGGAGGCGCGAGATGAGAAGGCTCCCACGCGGCGCCGCTGCGGCCGTCGCGTTGGGCCTGTTCGCCGCCGGGTGCGGAGGGACCGGCAGCGGTGGTGGTGCCGGCGACGGTGACACCGTCACGATCGCCATCGAAGGCGACCCCGGCAACATGAACCCGCTGACCGCGCTGACCTCGTCCGCGGTCACGATGAACCGCTACTCCTACGACTCGCTGATCAACGTCGCCAACGACGGGCGGATCGTCTCGGGTGTCGCCGAGAAGTGGACCTCCGACGCGACCTCGGCGACCTTCACGCTCCGCCGCGACGTGACGTGCGACAGCGGCCGAGCACTGACCGCCTCCGACATCGCGGCCCAGTACGCCTACATCGCCGACCCGGTCAACAAGTCGCCGTTGTACGGCCTGATGGTGCCTCCCGGGACCGTTGCCACCGCCGACGACGCGGCCGGCACCCTGACGCTGAAGACCCCGGACCCGGCCCCGTTCCTGGTCCGCGGCACCGCGATGTTGCGACTGGTGTGCCCCACCGCCATGAAGTCCCCCGATGTCCTGAGCCACACGTCCGACGGGACCGGACCCTACCGACTGAGCCAGGTGGTCCCGGGCGACCACTTCACCTTCACCAAGCGCGCCGGCTACACCTGGGGGCCGAACGGCATCGGCAACACCGACCTGCCCGACCGAGTGGTCTTCAAGGTCCTCGCCAACGAATCCACCAGGGCGAACCTGGTGCTCGGCGGACAGATCGACATCGCGCCCATCGTCGGCGGCGACCGCGCCCGGCTGACCGCGGCCGGCGTCAAGTCCGCGGTCCAGCGCGACCCCTTGGGGATGCTGGTCTTCAACGAGGCCGCCAACCGGGTCACCGCCGATCCCCTGGTGCGCCGGGCGCTGATCGAGGCGCTCGACCTCAAGCAGATCGGTGCGGTGGCCACCGGCGGCAAGGGTCAACCCGCAACCCGCGTCGGCGTCACGGCGGCGCCGCCCTGCACCGAGGACGCGGTGACCGACCACCTGCCACGGCACGACGTGGCTCGGGCCGCGGAGGCGCTGCGGTCGGCGGGGTGGAAGAAGTCCGGCGGGCGCTGGACCAAGGACGGCAAGCAGCTGTCGATCTCCATGCCCTACCCCGGTGTGTTCGGCAACCAGCTCACCGCCGCCGTCGAGTTGGCGGTCAAGCAATGGAAGTCGTTCGGCGTCAAGGTCAGCGCTCAGCCGACCACCGCCGCGACGAACGCCACGATCCTGATGGGCGGTCAGTGGGAAGTCGCGTGGGCACCGCTCTCGGTGACCACACCCGACCAGGCCCTCCCGTTCTTCATGGGAGCCGCCCCACCGGACGGGCTCAACTTCGGTTCGCTGGACAACCCCGAATTCAAACGTCTCGTGGCTCTCGCCATGGCCAAACCGGACACCTCGGGTTGCCCCGAGTGGACCGCGGCCGAATCCGAGTTGATCAAACGTCTCGATGTGGTGACCTTCATGGACTCGTTGACCCCCTATTTCGCTCGGGGCTACAGCTTCGAACTCGACGGTGGCGGTCCCATTCCGACCACCCTTCGCAAGGTCGGTGGCCGATGAGTACCGCAGCCGGTACCGCAACTTCGGCCGGCCGGGTGATCGACTTCCGGCTCGGCCCCTGGACCTCCTTCCTCGTGCGCCGCACCAGTCGCCTGGTGGTCTCCCTGGCCGCACTGGTCACCGCCGCCTTCGCGATGATCCACTTCGTCCCCGGCGACCCGGTCCGGGGTGCGCTGGGGATGAACGCCACACCCGACGCCGTTGCCGCCCGCAAGGAGCAACTGGGTCTGAACGACTCGCTGTTCACCCAATACCGGCACTTCGTCAGCGGGCTTTTCTCCGGCGACCTGGGCGAATCGATCACCGCCCGCGTCCCGGTGTCCCGGATGATCGGCGACCGACTGCCGGCGACCCTGGAGATCGCGATCTACGCGTTCCTCCTGGTGATGCTCGTGGCCATCCCGCTGGGCATGGCCATGGCCGTGTGGACCCGCAACGGCCGGCGCCGGCGCGGCGAACTCGCCTTCGCCTCCTCGACCGGGGCGATCGTGGCCATCCCGGAATTCCTCCTCGCCGTGGGCCTGGCCTCGGTGTTCGGCGTCTCGCTGGGCTGGTTCCCGGTGGCGCTGCGCGAGGGCCCGGACTCCTACGTCCTGCCGGTGCTCGCGCTGGCCATCACCCCGATCGCCGCACTGTCGCGGATCGTCCGGGTGGAGGCGCTGCGCGTCTTCGAGACCGACTACATGCGCACCGCACGCGCCAAGCGGCTGCCCGGCCGACTGGTCTACCTGCGGCACGCGTTGCCGAACCTGCTGACCTCCTCGCTCACCCTGGGCGGCCTGCTCCTGAGCGGCCTGCTGGCCGGGACCGTACTGATCGAGAACGTCTTCGCCTGGCCCGGCCTGGGCATGACCATCGTCCAGGCGATCCTGCAGAAGGACTACCCGCTCGTCCAAGGCATCGTGCTGGTCTACGGAGCCGCCGCGCTCACGATCAACTTCGTGGTCGACCTCGCCGTCGCCGCCGCCGATCCCCAGTCCACGATTCGCGGGAGCTGAAGATGGCCAACGCACCAAGACTTCGCCTCGCACTGCGCACCCCGCTGGGGATCACCGCCGCCGTCGCGAGCACGATCATCGCCCTGGTGGCGATCTTCGGCCCCATGCTGCTCGGCGACACCGCCGACCGGATCGACACCGACGCGATCGGCCGACACAGCGGCACCGAGCACCTGTTCGGTACCGACGCGCTGGGTCGCGACATCGCCGCCCGCGTGGTGGTGGCCACCCGGCTCACCGTGGAACTGACCCTGTTCGCCACGCTCATCGCGGTCGTCGGCGGCCTGGTCCTGGGCGTCCTGCCGGCCGTCCTGGGCCGCCGCGCCGGTCGCCTGATCACCGCGACGGTCAACCTGCTCGTCGCCTTCCCCGGCCTGCTGTTCGTGCTCTTCCTCGCGGTCATCTTCGGCGTCGGCACCTTCTCCGCCGCCTTCGCCATCGGCCTGGGCGCGGCCCCGAGCACCGCCCGACTCGTGCAGAACCTGACCGCCTCGGTGGCCGGCACCGACTACGTGGCCGCGGCGCGGATCCTGGGCGTCGGCCGCTTCCGGATCATCGTCCGGCACATCCTGCCCAACATCGCCGAACCCGTCGCGCTGTTCGTCTCCACGACCGCCGCCGGCATCCTGGTCGCCTTCTCCGGCCTGTCCTTCCTCGGTCTGGGTGTGCAACCGCCCGACTACGACTGGGGACGCCTGCTCAACGAGCAACTCGACCGGGTCATGGTGGACCCGATGTCGGCGGTCGGGCCGGGGCTCGCGATCGTGCTCACCGGCATCACCTTCGGCCTGATCGGCGAGGTGGTCGCCAAGGCGAACGCCGGCCGTACCGCGCCGCAGGCCGAGGTCGGCACCGCCGACCCGATCACCGAACGGCCCGCCGAAGCGGCCGAGTCCGCGCTGCTGACCATCGACCACCTGCGGGTGCGCTTCCCCGGGCACACCGCCGTGCACGACGTCTGCCTCACCGTCGCCGAGGGTGAAGCGGTCGGCATCGTCGGCGAGTCCGGGTCGGGCAAGAGCCTGACCGCGCTCGCCGCGGCCGGACTCGTCCCGCACCCGGGCCGAGTCAGCGCCGGCACCCTGCGCTTCGGCGACCGGGACCTGAACAAGCAGGCCCCCAAGGGCACCTCGATGGCCATGGTCTTCCAGGACCCGATGGCCTCGCTCAACCCCGCGCTCACGGTCGGCCGGCAACTCGCCGAGGTGGCCGAGGTGCACCACAACGCCGGGCGGGCGGCGGCCGTCTCCCGGGCCGTGTCCCGACTGGGCGCGGTGGGCATCATCAACCCCGAACAGCGGGTCCGCAAGCGTCCGCACGAGTTCTCCGGCGGCATGCGCCAACGCGTGATGATCGCGATGGGCCTGATGGGCGAACCCCGGCTGATCATCGCCGACGAGCCCACCACCGCCCTGGACGTGACCGTGCAGGCCCAGGTGCTGGCCCTGCTCCGGGACGTGCGGACCGAATCGGGCGCCGCACTGCTGCTCATCTCGCACGACATCGCCGTCGTCTCCCAGGTGTGCGACCGCGTCGTGGTGATGTACGCGGGACGGATCGTCGAGGAACTGCCCGTCGGGGACCTCGCCGACGGCGTCGCCCACCCGTACTCGGCCGCGCTGATCGGCGCGGTGCCCAGCATGACCACCGACCGGGACGTCCCGCTGGCGACCATCCCCGGCCGGCCGCCGGAGCCGGGCGAGGACGGCGTCGGCTGCCCGTTCGCGCCGCGCTGCGCCCGGGCGACGGACCGCTGCCGCACCGAGGAGCCGGTCCTGGAATCGATCGGTGTCGGCCGCCGCGTCGCGTGCTGGGACCCGATCACCACCGTCACCCACGAACTGGAGGAGGCACGATGAAAGCCGCGAGCACGGTGGATCCCTCCGCCGTCGAAGCCGCCCCGAGCCCCGCCGGGAGCGCCACATCCGGTTCGCTCGAACTGCGCAACATCACCGTGCGCTACGGCCGCGGCCGCAACGCCTCCACCGCCGTCGACGACGTGTCCCTGGAGGTGCCCGCGGGCAGCGTGGTCGGCCTGGTCGGCGGCTCCGGATCGGGCAAGTCCACCCTGGGACGGGCCGCGGTCGGCCTGGTCCCCGTCTACTCGGGGCAGGTCCTGGTCGACGGCGTCGACCAGGGCCGCAAGCCCGGGCGCCGACCTATCCAACTGGTCTTCCAGGACCCGTTCGCCTCGCTCAACCCGCGCCTGACCATCGGCGGTTCGGTCGCCGAGGCGGTGCCGCGCACCGACCGGGCGACCCGGGCGAGCGAGGTGGCCCGCTACCTCGACCTGGTCGGGATCGACCCCGGCGTGGCCGGACGCCTGCCGCACGCGCTCTCCGGCGGCCAGCGCCAACGCGTGGCACTGGCCCGCGCGCTCGCCGCCCGGCCCGCCGTACTGGTCGCCGACGAGGTCACCTCCGCGCTGGACGTCTCGGTCCAGGGCGCGGTGCTCAACCTGATCCGCGACCTGCAACGCGAACTCGGCTTCGCGATGTTGTTCATCTCGCACAACCTGGCCGTCGTGCGCTACCTCGCGGACCGGATCGCGGTGATGGACCGCGGCGTCCTGGTGGAGTCCGGCCCGGCCGCCCAGGTCCTGGAGAACCCGGAACACGAGTACACCCGGGCCCTGCTGTCCGGCGTGCCCACGATCGGCGAGCCGCTGCCCGAACGCGCGGCGGTCGACCCCGATACCGATGTGGAGACGGAGGCAGCGGCCCGATGACCCCGACACCGGCGGGGGCGCGTACCGGCGGCGACCTGTACCGCGCCGACCGCGAACCCGAACCCGAGCCCGGTGCGTTGCGCGACCGCGCGGCCGAGGCGGCCGACCGCGCGGCTCGCGTGGCTGGGATCGAGATCCGCGAACTGCACACCCTGGTCGAGATGTCCGACGCGTGCGACCTGTTCCAACACGTGTGGCAGCCCGACACCCCGATGATCAGCCCCGAGATGATGACCGTGGTCGCGCACTCCGGCGGCTACGTCGCGGGCACCTACGAGGGCGACCGACTGGTCGGCGCGGGCGTGGGCCTGCTCTCCACGGACGGCCTGCACTCGCACATCGCCGGCGTCGACGAACGCTCGCGAGGACGCGAGGTGGGCTACGCGCTCAAGGTGTTCCAGCGGGCGTGGTGCCTGACCCGCGGGATCACCCGGGTCACCTGGACGTTCGACCCGCTGGTCGGACGGAACGCGTACTTCAACCTGGCCAAGCTCGGCGCGGTACCCGCGCAGTACCTCGCCGACTTCTACGGGCCCATGTCCGATGCCATCAACGGCGACGACTACTCCGATCGCATCCTCGCCGGCTGGGACCTGACCGCCGACCGGGTGGCCCTCGCCTGCGCGGGGACACCTCAACCGGTCGACGCGCGGGCCCTGGCGGGAGAGGTGGTGATCGGCCTGGACGCGGGTCCGGACAAGCGGCCGATCCCGGGCCGGACCGACGCCGACGTGGTGCTGGTGGCGGTGCCGCGCGATATCGAGGCGCTGCGCCGGACCGATCCGGCGGCGGCGCGGGGCTGGCGCCTGGCGCTGCGCGAGGTGCTGGGCGGGCTGATGGCCGAGGGCCGGGTCGTGCTCGGCTTCACCCGGGACGGACGGTACGTGCTCGGTCGGGGCCCGCGCTCGCGCTGACCCCGCGCCGGGTGCCCGGTCCCGGGGGACGGGCACCCGGCGTCGAGATGGACCACGACATCCATCACAAGATCGTTTAGACTCCCGCCCACGGAGCGACCGGCGCAGACGCGGTCGGCCCGGCGCGCCCGACGGGGGACTGTGTCGACCGATTGGATCCCCGTGTCATGAACGTGGTGAACGTGTTGGGCCCGCGGCGAACAGCGTCGGGCGGCCTCGCCGCCGCGCCGGTGAGCCTGCGATGACCGCGCATCCGCGCGCCGTCCTCGGGCGCATCATCGACGACCTCGGCTCCACTTTGTTCGAAGTGGCGGCCGGCAAGCCGGATCCCGACCGCGAGGTCACCGGAGTGCTGATCCACGACCCGCACGACGAACCCTCGCACGCGCCCGGCGCGGTGGTCCTGGGCGTCGCCGTCTACGGATCGCCGGCCATCGTGACCCTGGTGCACCGCGCGGCCGGCCTGGCCGCGCCGGCCGTCGTGGTGCGCGGCCCCATCGTGGTGGACGCCGAGATCGAGGCGGCGGTGGCGAGCACCGGCGTGGTCGTCCTCGCGCTCACCCCCGGTGCCTCCTGGTCCCAGGTCGCCACACTGCTGCGGGCACTGCTCGCGGTGGACGAGGTGGGCACCGCGCAGACCGGCGAGACCCTCGACGGCGCACCGGCCGGCGATCTGTTCGCGCTGGTCAACGCGATCGCCGCGCTGCTGGACGGGCCGGTCACGGTGGAGGACCGCAGCGGGCGCGTGCTGGCCTTCTCCAGTCGTCAGGACGAGGCGGACGAACCCCGGATCGCCACCATCCTGGACCGCCAGGTGCCCGCGGAGATGTTGCGCATCCTGGAGGAACGCGGCGCCTTCCACGCCCTGTACCGCAACGAGGGGCCGCTGTACCTGGCCGGCGTCTCGGACCTGCCCCGGGTGGCCATCGCGGTCCGGGCCGGCGACGAGATCCTCGGCTCGATCTGGGTCGTGGTGCGCGCACCGCTGTCCGCCGAGCTGGAGCGTTCGCTGACCGAGGCGGCCAAGGTGGTCGCGCTGCACCTGCTGCGCCGCCGCGCCGGCGCCGACGTCGAGCGCCGACTGCGCACCGACCTGCTCGCCACCGTGCTCGAAGGCGGCCCCGCGGCGGTCGACGCGGCCGGCCGACTGGGTCTGGCGCACCAGCCCGCGTGTGTACTCGCGCTCGCGGTGGTCGGCGACTCGGCACCCGCGGAACGCACCGCCGAGGAACACCGGATCGTGGACGCGCTGGCCCTGCACCTGGCGGCGGTACACCCGCGTACGGCCACCGCGCGGCTCGGCGGCTTCACCTACGCGATCCTGCCCACCGAGTCGGACGCCAGGGCGGTCCGGCTGGCGGAGGAGTTCCTGGCCCGGATCGGCGGCCGGATCGAGGCCGTCGTGGGCATCGGCCGGGTCGTCGCGCGCGAGGTGGACCTGCCCTCCTCCCGCGCGGACGCGGACCGCGCGCTGCGGGTGCTGCGCTCGGGCCGCTCGTCCCTGCGGGTGGCCCGGCTGTGCGACGTGTACGTGTCCTCGCTCCTGGTCGACGTCGCGGACCGGGTCGCGGCCACCGACGACGCACCGGCGGGACCGGTCGCCCGGCTGCGCGCCTACGACGCCGAGCACGACACGCATCTCACCGAGACCCTCGCCGCGTGGCTGGACACCTTCGGCGACGTCACCGCGGCCGCGGCGGCCGTGCACGTGCACCCGAACACCTTCCGCTACCGGCTGCGCCGGCTGTCCGAGGTGGGCGCGATCGACCTCGCCGACGGCGACGCCCGCTTCGACGCGATGTTCCAGCTCCGCCTGCACGGCGTGCACCTGAACGGGTCGGCGCGACGCGCGACGGGCGCCGTGGGGCGGCCCACTCCGCCGACGACGGTGCGGGGGCCGGGGGTGTAGGGCGGTGGGGCGGTAGGGCGCGGGGCCGGTGGGGTGCGGGGCCGGTTCGGCGCGGGGCCCGTGCTCACCTGGGCCGGCGGTTCCGCCCGATCAGCCATCCGATGAGCGCCCCGACCACGAAGGTGCCGGCCAGGACGAACCACAACGGGGCCTCCACCTCGGGAATCCAGAAGCGGATCGAGGTGGTCCCGGTGTTGGCCAGGACGAACCAGATGCTCAGCGCGATCACCACGACGATCACGATCTGCCGCATGGTGACCCGCGAGCGCCGCTCGGCCGTGCCGTGCTTCGAGGTCTTCGCCATGTTCGAACGGTAGGCCCGGCGCGGCCCGGGCGCGCCGTGGGCGACCCGAACGGGTGGCCCGGCCGCGCGCGAGTGCTCGGCCGCCGGTGCGCCCGCCCGTGCGCTCAGCCGCCCGCTCGCTCGGCCTCCAGCAGGAACAGCGCCGCGTCGCCGGCGAAGGACGCGTCGACATGGGCCTCGACGTCGACCGCGAGACGCTCCAGCGCGTCGACGAAGTCGCCGTGCAGCCGATCCGGCGCGCGCCGCGCCATCGGATAGCGCTCGCCGGCGGCGTCGTACGCCTCGGTGAGATCGTCGGTGTACAACAACACGCGCTCGCCGCCCCCGGCCGCGACCACCAGCTCCGACGGCCGCAGGCTGCCCGGGGTCAGCGCGCCGATCGGCGGGGTGGTGAAGGCCGGTTCGAGGTCGAGCACCTGCCGGCCGACGACCAGGAGCGGGGCCGGGTAGCCGCGATTGACCAGGGTCAGCGAGCCGGCCCCGGGCGCCTCGTCGATGTGGCCGACCAGAAGCAGTCGCACCATGGATCGATGGCCGCGCAGATGATCCTCGCGCAGGGACAGGGCGATCCGGTGCGCGACATCGGGCAGTTCCGGTACGTCGGGCGCCGCCGCGACGAACGCGGTGAGCACGTCCGCCGTCAGGTCGGGGGCGCACAGCGGGTCGCCGGACACGTCGCCGAAGAGCACCCGGGGGCCGAACGGGGTGTCCAGGACCCGACCGAACCAGGTGCGCGGGCTCGCGGACGGCGGCGCGGCGATCCGCCGCGTGGCGACCCGCAGCCCGGTGGCCTCGGCCACGGTGGTGGTACGCGGGTGCGGCTCGACGTCCAGTGCCGGCGAGGCGCCGGACGGGCCGCCCGCCCCGGTGTCGTCTGTACTCACGGGAACTCCTCGCCGATGGGTCACCCGACCAGATTCACCCCACCACCCCCACCTGAAACGAACCCCCGGCCTCGCCCCGCCGATGCCGGGCCGGGCCCACCACCACCCCACCCCTCGCGCCCTGCCGGCGCTGTCCGGCCGCCACCCACCCCGCCGACACCGGTCCGCCACCCCCTCCCGCCCGAGTCGCCGCCCCCACCGGCGTCCCAGCAGGCCCGGGCCGGGCGGCGGGCGCGCCACCGTCCCCGTCCCACCGTCCCGCTGCCGCCCGCGATCTGATCACCGCGCGCCCGCCGCCCCCGTGCCCGGATCAATCGAAGCGGATGTGCCTGGCGCCGATCCAGGCCCGGCGCAGCCGACCGCGCAGGGGGCCGTCGGTGTTCGGGGCCAGGGTCAGCCCGGCCGAGTGGGCGATGCGATCGGCGACTCGGGCGATGGCGATGTGATCGGTGCGGATGTGCTCGGCGAACTCCGGGTCGACCAGCCGCTCCAGGCACAGGTCGAGCCGGGAGACCGCGAAGCTCTCCCGGCGCAGCGGCGCGTCCTTGCCGCCCACGACCCGTACCGCGTGCCCGAAGCCGCGTTCGCGCAGGCGCCGCAGCACCGTCGCACGCTCCGCCAGCAGCGCGAAGTGCCGGACGTCGTGGCCGCGTTCGCGCAACCTACCGACGATCTCCCGGAAGTAGCCCGGCTCGACCACCGTCATCGGTGCGATCACCGGTCCGTCGTGCCTGGTCAGCGCCAGGTCCAACACCTCGAACACGCCCTGCCGCCAGGCCGGCAGATCCTGGAAGTCGCCGCGCAGCGCCGGCGGCAACATCCGGTGCAGGCCGAAGCCGACCTGCTCCGGATCGCAGACCACGCTGCCGGGCAACCGTCGTCGCAGTTCGTACGCGGTCTGAGTCTTGCCGCCCCCGAACGGGCCGTTGATCCACACGAGCATGTGCCGACCCTACGGCCTGTCCCCGGTCCCGACCCGGTGCACTCGGTCCGCAGGCTGCGGATGGGGTCATCGGGCGGGGTCACCGGGCGGGGTCACCCGCGGAGTCACCGGCGGTGGGTCACCGGCGGTGGGTCACAGGTAATGGAACGTCGGGTGGGGGTGCATCAGGAAGTCGTGGTGGGAGATGTTCCACGCGTACGCGCCGGCCAGCGCGAAGGCGACCCGGTCGCCGACGCGGAGTTCCGTGGTCGGGCGGTCGCGGGCGAACACGTCCTTGGGAGTGCACAGTTGGCCGGTCAGGGTGACCTCGGTGCGGTGGATCTCCGGCCGCGGCCACGGGTGCGGCCACGGGCTCGTGGTCGGCACGATCACGCACGGCTGGTCGTGGCCCTTGGCCGCCGGGGTGCGCAGGTGGTGGGTTCCGCCGCGCAGCACGGCGAAGGCCCGGCCGCGGCTGTGCTTGAGGTCGAGCACCTCCGTCGCGTACCAGCCGGAGTAGGCGGTCAGCGCCCGACCCGGTTCGATCCGCACGGTCAGGTCCGGGCGGTCGGCCACGAGCCGGTCCAGGCCGGCGCCGAAGCGGGCCCAGTCGAAGCGGGCGGTGGGGTTCGTGTAGTCGACCGCCATTCCGCCGCCGATGTTCACCTCGGGCCGGGTGATCCCGTGCCGGTCGGCGATCTCGCGGGCCCAGGCGAGGACGCCTTCGGCCAGTGCGAGTCGACGCTCCGCGTCCAGGCCGCTGGCCAGGTGCGCGTGGATGCCCCGAACCCTGACCCGACCCGCGTCCGGGCCGCGGAGCACGCGCAGGCAGGACTCCACGTCGTCCGGGTCCATGCCGAACGGGCCGGGATCGCCGCCCATGGTGAGCGCCGCGCCGCGCAGGACGTCCGGACCGAGCGGCAGGTTCACCCGCAGCAGCACGTCGACGTCGTGGTCGGGCCGGGTCCGGGCGGCGAGCGCGACGAGTCGGCGCGCCTCGTACGGACTTTCGACATGAAGGCGTCCCACGTCCAGGCGCAGCGCGGCGGTCAGCTCGTCGACGGTCTTGCCGGGGCCGCCGAAGGCGACCGGCATCGTGGGCAGATGCGCCCGTACGTGCGCGAGTTCACCGCCGGAGGAGACCTCGTAGCCGCTCACGTGGCCGGCGAGCGCGGTGAGGATCTCCGGCGCGGGGTTGGCCTTGGCCGCGTAGTACAGCTCGATCCGCGCCGGCAGCGCCGCGCGCACCGCGGCCGCGTGTGTCCGCAGGTGGGTCGTGTCGTGGATGTAGGCGGGGAGTTCGGCGGGGTCCAGGTCGGCCACCCGGGTCCGTACGGCCGGTGTGATCATCGTGCGCTCCGGGCGGGTGTGCGGGCGGCGGTGTCGGGTCGGGACGCGGCCAGCGGCGAGGGGATGTGGACGTACTGCGCCTCGCGGTCGGCCCGCCGCTCCCAGCGGGCGAGCAGGTTGGCCTTGGCGGGCAGCGGCGCACCCGCGAGCAGCGCGCGCAGCGGCGGCGGTTCGCCGTGTTCGGCGGCGCAGTCCGCCAGGACCGCCCGCACCCGGGCCCACAGGCGGGTCTCCAGACGCGGGTACAGGTCGGTCAGCGCGGCGAGGAACTCGGCGATGTTGTTGACCAGCAGGCAGTAGGCCACTCGATCCCAGCCGCGCCGGGCGCTGTACGTCATGGGCTCGGCGACCGAGCGCGGCAACGCGGCCAGGGTGGCCGCGTGCGGCCCGGGCAGCAGCTTGGTGCCCTCCATGTCCCGGATCAGCACCTGGCGGGGCCGGCCGGCGTCGTCCACCGCGAGCAGCACGTTCTGCAGATGCGGCTCCAACACCACGCCGTGCTCGAAGTAGGCGGCCAGCACCGGCGGCACCAGCAGCCGCAGGTAGTCGTCCCACCAGCGGATCGCCGCGTCCGGCCCGGCGCCGTCCAGCAACCGGGACACGTGCGCGGACCCGGTGGGGTACTCGGCGGCCACGGCGCCGGCCAGCAGCGCCGTCGTGCCCGGCCGCAGCAGCGTGTCGAGACCGTCCCGGACGATCACCCCGAAGCCTTCGAGCAGTTCGGGCGCGACCGTCGCCGACAGGCTGCGGTACGCGGGCTCGCCGAGCATCGCGAAGTCCGGTCGCCGGGCCGCCGATCGGGCCAGGATCGGACCCAGCGCGCGGGTCAGCGCGACGGCGCCGGACAACTCGTAGGCGGCGTTCTTGCGCACACAGTTGGTGATCCGCACATTGAGACTGAACTTGAGGAAGGCGCCCGCGCCGGCGAGCGTGCGCACCGACGCGGTCGGGGTGAACGAGTCGCCCCGCGGGCCCAGGTCGAGCACGTCGCCCCGGTCCAGCGCGGCCCGCAGGCGCGGGTGCCCGGAGAGCAGTTCGTACTGCCACGGGTGCGCGGGCAGCAGCGTGTATCCGGCCGGCACCGGGCCGAGCCGGTCCAGCACGGCCGTCGCCGACTCGGACAGCCTCTCCTGTGCCACCAGTTCGTCGCGCACCGCCAGATGCCGCAAGCGGAACGCGGCCCGGGCTTCGGGTGCGTAGGCCGCCCATGTCGCCGGGTCGGCGCCGCGGGCCTTGGGCGTGGGATGGAAGCGGTGTCCGAACAGCAGGGCCTGCTCCGAGTCGAGGTAGCGCGAGGCGGGTCGCGCGGACCGGCGGGCCAGTCCCGCGCGCACGCCCGCGTGGCTGGACGCCAGTTGGCCCAGGAACTCGTCGTTGCGCACTCCGGTTCGCAGGCCCAGTTCGGCGTGCACACGCTCGGCCACCTCGGGCCAGGTCAACACGTGCCAGGTGGAGCCGCGCAGTTCGGCCACCGGGCCGGTGAAGCGATGGTCGCCGAACAGTGCGGCGCGGCGCAGGCGGACCCGCAACCGGGTCCCCGAGCGGGCCAGGTGCAGCCGCAGGTGCCCGCCGTCGCCGGGCTCGACCACGCTGCGTCCCTCCGGCCGGCAGACCTCCCGATGCAGGCAGTTGAGCAGGGTGTGCACGACGACCTCGTCGGCGGAGGGCGGCTGGGGCGGCGCCTGGCCGGTGTGGGCGGGGTCGGTTCGGGGTTGCGCCGACGGCAGCGGCATGGGCGACTCCAACGATTCGAGGGCGAGGCGAGGTGCGCGGTGCGCGCTGTACGGTCGGACGGGTCGACGGTCGCGGTCCATCGCTAGGTCGAACGCGCCGCACCACGAAGGTAGTTCGGCCCGGTCGTGTAGTACTTGTTGATATCTGCCGCGCCGGAGCGCTCCTTGGTGAGCAGCGTGCCGGCGGTGATCATCGCCTTGACCGGCAATCGTTGCCCGTCCAGCGCGCGGCGCCGCAGTTCCGGCGGCGCCAGCACGGCCAGCCGCTCGCGCACCAGCCGCAGCAGTTCGTCCCGCTCCGGCGGGGGCAGCGCGAACGCGAGGGCGCCGGCGCACAGGTGCACGGTGATGGTGAGGAACAGGTCGGCGAGCGGGCCGTCGTCGGCGGTGTAGGTGCGCGCGTCGTCGAATCCGCCGTGCGGCAGCGGGCAGCGGGCCGGATTGACGCGCGGGCCGTCGTTGTCCTTGAACAGCAGGCGGGCCGGGTGACCTTCGGCCAGGACCAGGGACAGGTTCTGCGGGTGTGATTCGAGCGCGATGCCGTACCGGAACAGCGTGGTCTGCCAGTCCAGGAGCAGCGTGAGGTAGGCGTCGAGCAGCGCGAATCGATCGCCCGCGTGGAATCGGTCGGCGACCCGGTCCAGGGTCAGGGCGCCGTCCGGTCCTCGGGCGAGCAGTGCGGCGAGCGGCAGCACGAGGGCGTGCTCCAGGCCGGGCGGATGCCGGCGCACCAGCACGCCCAGCAGTTCGTGGTCCGCGTGCAGGTAGCTCTGTTCGTCGGCGAGCAACACCCGGTCGTGAAAGCGTGGTTCCCGGCGCAGCACCTCGGCGAGCAGTCGTCGGCCGGCGGCGCCGTCGACCAGGGTGCCGGGTTTGATGGTGCGCCGGTTGCGCACGCCGAGGGTGGCGATCGGCAGCGGGAGCTTGAGATGCACGGCCGGGTCGCGGGTCACCGCCACGGTGCGCATCGACAGGGTCGGGCGCACGTCCAGATACTCCCGGTCGGTCGGCACGGCCGGGTCCGGGAGCCGGTCGAACGTCAACGGGTGCACGGGCAGGGCGAGATGGCTGCCCGCGAGGTCGGGCCGGCCGAGGTCGGCGGGGGTCGGCCACCAGGGCGGCAGGGTCCCGGCGCGGGTGATCGCGTCGCGCGGGAGCAGGGCCCAGCGCAGGCGGAAGCTCGGGTGGTGTTCGGGCGCGTACCGGCACAGCGCGGTCTCGGTCAGGCCGGAGCGGGCGCGTGCGGTGGGGTAGAGCGGATGGTCGACGTGCGCGGCCAGGGTGTCCAGGGCCGGGCCCGATCCGAGCCCGGTCCACGCGCTCGGGTCCTGGCCGTACCGGTCGGCGAGCCCGGCGCGAACGGCCGGGCCGGTGCGCGCGAGCAGTCGGCCGGCCCGGGCGGCCTGCCGGCATTCCTCGGCGAAGGCGTCGAAGCCGGACCGGTCCCGTGGATCGGCCCAGTCCCGCAGGATCGCCAGCAGTCGGTCGGTATCGGTCACGCGCCTGCCGTCCCACGACGCCAGCACGAGCGGCGCGCGGGCGGCGTACTCGCACTGGAACCCGTCGGCGCGGACCGGCAGCAGTAACGCGTGCGTGCCGGTCGGTGCGGTCAGCCGCAGCCAGGTCCCGTCCGGTCGCTGTTCGGGTACGGCGGTGCCGCGCAGGCCCAGGACGTCCTCGCGCAGCACGGTGTCCAGTACCCGACACAGCAGTTCGCCGTCGAAGCCACCGGGCCCGTCGGCGATATCAGCGGTATCGGCCGTATCGGCCGCGTCGGACGGCGGGTCCGCGGCGGCGGCGTCGAGCGGCGCGTCCGGGCCGGCCGGGGGTGGCGGCGGGTCGCCGGCGGCGTGTTCGGTCATGGCGTGATGCTCCACTGCCGGCCGGTCAGGAAGGCCTCGGCGGCCCGGTCGACGGCGGCCCGGTCGGTGCCGATGGTGCGCAGCACTCCGAGATAGTCCCGGTTGGACCCGTACACCGGGTGTCGTTCGCCGATCGCGCGCAGCGGGTGGTAGTCCACGCGGGTGTCGCCGGCCGGGTCGGAGCGCACGCGGTCCGGGCCCGCGGTGAGGATGCCGGCACGGTCGGCGCACGGGTAGTCCACCCGGGCGTGCCCGCCGGCGCGCGCGCCGAGGTCGGCGGGCAGGTCGGTGCCCAGGTGCACGCGCAGGATGTGCTCGAACAGCGGGATGCCGAGCACGTCCCGCAGCAGCAGGTCGCATTGGTCGCCGATGGCACGGTAGTTGACCTCGATGATCCGGGGGCGCCCGTCCTGGACCACGAATTCGGTGTGGCACGCCCCGAATCCCACCCCCAGCGCGCCGAGTTGGGCGAGCACGGCGGTGGTGGTCGCGGCCGGCGGTTGGGGCACCAGATCGAGCCGTGTCTCGACGAAGTACGGCGGTGGCGACAGCCGGGTGTGGAAGCCGCCCAGGACCCGGATGCCGTGCCGGTCGCCGAGCGTCTCCAGGGTGTGCAGTTCTCCCGGCAGGAACTCCTCGACCAGCAGCGCCGCCGCCGGGCGGCGGGCCTGGATCTCGGCACAGCGCTCGAGCAGTTCCGCGTCGTCGGTGACCAGGACCACGTCCTCGCCGGCGACGCCCTCGCGCGGTTTGACCACGCACGGAAACGGCGGTGCGAGGTCGAGCAGGTCGGCGGCCGACTGCCCGGGCGTCAGTTCGGCGGCCCAGACGGTGTCCGTGCCGGTGTCGGCCAGCCGGCCGCGCATCCGGGCCTTGTTCTTGGTCCGCAGCGCGGCCTTCCAGTCCTTGGTCGGGAGGTCGAAGTAGGCGGCGGCGAGCGCGGCTTGCACCTGGAGGTGGTCGCTGTTGGTGAACACCGCGTCCGGGCGGTGCCCGCCCGAGATCCGGTCTATCACCGCGCGGAAGTCGCGGACGTCGCAGTCCAGCACTCGCACCCCCGGGAGCGAGGCGCACAGTTCGCGGTGTCGCGCGGCGTGCGCGGGGTCGGCCAGAAGGGTGACGTGCAGTCCGAGGCGGTGGGCGGCGGGCAGGAATCCCTCGGTCACCGAGTCGGTGGGGTTGAGCGCGAGCAGGTACAGCCGCATGCGTGATCGGTCCCCCTCGGACATGTCGACCCGGACACGGCGAACCGGGCACCTCGACCCGGGCACGTCGAACGGGACCATCGGCCGGAGCGCCGATCCGGACCCGTCCACCCGGACGCCCAACAACTTAGGGTAGGCATACTTGCCGGCCAAATCCGGTCGGTCCCAGGGCCGTTCGGGCGTGCCCCGGTCGGTCCTCGGTCGGTCCCCGCTGAGTTCCCGGCGAGTCCTCGGGTTCGCCCGGCGCGTCGTCATCGGCCACCGGGAGTCTGTGGTTAGGTTAACCTAACCACGACATCGTCTCGGGTCGTCCGTGGCCGACCGTGTCCGAGAGGGCGAGTTCCAATCTCCACCGAACGTGAACGCCGGGCGCAGCTCTACCGGCCCTTCCAGCTCACCGTGGTCCGCAACACGCCGATCACCCGCAACGCCACCCGGATCACCCTGACCGGTCCCAGGTTGGCGCACTTCGTCCCGGGCGGGCCCGACCAGCGGGTCAAGCTCTTCGTGCCGCGCGAGGGTCGGCCCGCGTCCCGGGTCACCCGGGACGACCTGACCTGGCGCGAGGCGTGGACGCGGATCCCCGAGGCCGACCGGCCGTACCAGCGCACCTACACCGTGCGTGCGCACCGGTCGGATCCGGTCGAGATCGACATCGACTTCGCGCTGCACGCGCCGGGTGGACCCGCCTGCCGCTGGGCCCGCTCCGCGCGTCCCGGCGACGCCATCGAGCTGCTCGGGCCGACCGCCGAGCGCAACGGCGGCTACAGCTTCGAGCCGCCCGCCGGGTGTCGGCTGTTGCTGGCCGGCGACCACGCGGCGCTGCCCGCGATCGGCTCCATCGTCGAATCGCTGCCGCCGAACGCACGCGGGCACGTCTTCGTCGAGGTGGCCTCCGAGGCGGATCGCCAACATCTCGCGGCGCCGCCCGGGATACGGGTGGACTGGATTCATCGCGGCGACGCGCCGGCCGCGGAGAACCGGCTGCTGGACGCGATCCGCGATGCCCACCTGCCGGTCGACCACGGGTACGCGTGGCTGGCCGGTGAGGCCGGTCGGGTGCGCGCGCTGCGCCGCCACCTCAAGGACGAGCGCGGCATGGACCACCGCTCGATCGCCTTCATGGGCTACTGGCGCATGGGCCACACCGAGGAGACCGCGCACACCGAGCCCGCCGCCCGGGCCGAACCCCCGGTGGCACAACCGGCGCACTGACACAACGGGCGCACCGACGGACGCACCGCGCCGTCGGACGCACCGTGCCTTCGGGCACGCCACACCGTCGGGCACGCCGAGCGGGAGGCCGACCGTACACGCGCCGAGCGGCACGCGGGCGGAACGCCACCCCGCGTGCGTCGAGCGACCCGCCGACAGGTTCGCCGAAGCGCCGGCCCACCCACGACCGGCCGCCGCTCACCGGTCTCGCGCCGACCAGGTCCGCTCGCCACGCATCCGCCGCGCGATGACCACAAGATCGATCCAGGCGATCAGCGCCGTCGCCGCGCACGCGACCGCGGCGACGATCCACAGCGTGCGCACCTCGCTCGTGACATCCGTCGAGGCCGCCCACGCGCACAGCGCACAACCGACCACGAAGAACGGCAGCGCGATCGTGGACATGACCCTGCGCGCGGCGAGGTCGCTGCGCGGATGGGCCGCCTCGCTGCCGGGAGGGCGCTTGGCCGGAGCGCGATGTCGCCCGTTCATACCTTTCGCATACCCGACCACCCGACCGGTACGCGAATCGCGGCGGGCGGCGTTCGCGGCGTTTGCGGGCATCGGCGCGCGGGGGGAGCCTGAAAGGGTACGCGGCCGAGTCCTCACGGGTGCCCGTGGTGGGCGCCGAGCACGGTCCGTACGCGAGACCGGGTGAGATCGATGCGCATGTTCCTCCAGGCACGCATGGACACCGAGGCGGGCAACCGGGCGATCGCCGACGGGTCGCTGCCCAAGACCATTCAGGCGATCGTCGAGCGACTCCACCCCGAGGCGGCCTACTTCACCGCCGTCGAGGGTGACCGCTCGTGCCTGTTCGTGTTCGACATGCAGGACTCGTCGCAGTTGCCGAGCATCGCGGAGCCGTTCTTCTCGATGGGCGCCAAGGTGAGCGTCAAGCCGGTGATGAACCTCGAAGACCTGCACAAGGGCTTGGGCGCGCTCGACGGCCCCGCCCGATAGGGTCGGACCCGCGAGCCGACCGGGTGATCCGCGTTCGGCGGTCGCCGGACGCGGGGGGACGACAGGTGTTTCGGGTCGCCGTCATCGACGACTACCAGGGGCCGGCCGCGGCGCTCGACTGTTGGTGCAAGCTGCCCGAAGGCACCGAGGTCGCGTTCTTCCCCGACCACGTGACCGACACCGAGGCGCTGGTCGAGCGGTTGGCGCCGTTCGACGCGGTGGTCGCGATGCGCGAGCGCACTCCGTTCCCCGCCGGACTGCTCGCGCGCCTGCCGGGCCTGCGGCTGCTGGTCACCACCGGGATGAACAACGCCGCCATCGACATCGAGGCGGCCCGCGCGCACGGCGTCACGGTGTGCGGCACGCGGTTGTTGCCGCATCCGGCGGCCGAGTTGACCTGGGCGTTGATCCTCGAACTGGCCCGCCGCACCGGCGCCGAGGACGCGAGCCTGCGCGCCGGCGGATGGCAGCGCGGCATCGGGTCGGACCTCGCCGGATCCACCCTCGGGGTGATCGGTCTGGGCAAACTGGGCGCGCGGGTGGCCACCATCGGCGCGGCGTTCGGGATGCGGGTACTGGCCTGGAGCCAGAACCTCACGGCCGAGCGCGGCGCGGAACTCGGTGTGGAGGTGGTCGCCAAGGACGAACTCTTCCGCCGCGCCGACTTCGTCTCCGTGCATGTGCGCTACAGCGAGCGGACCAGGTCCCTGGTCGGCGCGCCCGAACTCGCCCTGATGCGCCCCACCGCGTACCTGGTCAACACCTCCCGGGCCGCGATCGTGGACCGGGCCGCCCTGCTCGCGGCGCTGCACGAGGGTCGGATCGCCGGTGCCGCGCTGGATGTGCACCACGTGGAGCCGCTGCCCGCCGACGACCCGATCCTGGACGCCCCCAACACCATCCTCACGCCGCACATCGGCTATGCGACCCAGGGCAACTACACGCTGGCGTACACCGACGCGGTCGAGGACATCGCCGCGTTCCTGGCCGGTCGACCGGTACGCGAGCTGTAGGCGCGGCCCGGCGGAGCGCCCGCACGATGTTCACCGATTGTCCCGTCGACCGTACAGACCGTCACCAGGCCCCGCGTGAGGGCTCGTGACCGGGCACCGGACGCGACGACGTCGCCCCCTGCCGGAGCGTCGACAGGGGGCGAGGTTCGTGCGCCGGCTCGGGTCAGCCGGCCGTCGGCTTGGTGCCGATCGTGGAATACAGCCGCCAGCCGGTGGTGACCAGGCCCGGCTGGGCGGCGACCTCCTGAAAGCGGTCCAGGAGGTCGCCGTCCAGACCCGACTCGGCGAGCCGGGACCGCAGTTGCCGGGCGTTGCAGGCGTACAGGCGGTGCGCGAGGCCGGGTCCGGCGCAGTCCGCGTCGGAACGGGTCACCCGTACGTCGGTCAGGCCCGCCTCGACGAACGCGTCCCTGGTCGCCGCCGCCCATTCCAGGTCGGCGCCCCGGCTGCGCAGTTCGGCCAGGATGCCCGCGACGACCTCGGTGAACACCTTCTCGTCGGCGGGGTCGGCGCAGGCCAGGACGCGCGGCGGCTCGGGGCAGTACCAGTCCTCGACGACCAGGACGCCGCCGGGTTCCAGCGCGTCGACCAGGCGCGACAGGATGGCCCGGCGCTCGGGTATGTGCAGCAGCACCAGCCGCCCGTGGATGCCCCGGTAGGGCCGGCGCGGCAGTTCGTCGGTACGCAGGTCCAGCGGGAAGGTGCGGATCGGCGCGCCGTCGACGGGTGCGGCGAGCGGGCGCGCGTCCAGGTCGGTGGCGTGCACGACGCCGATCGGACCGATACGGCGGGACAACTCCCGGGCGATGCTGCCCAGTCCGTAGCCGATCTCCAACCATTCCTGGCCGGTGGGGTCGTCGAGGGAGTCCAGCACCATCCGGGTGCTGGGGTCGAGCAGGCTCTGCAGGGTCTCCAACTGGAAGGTGATGTCGTCGGCTTCGGCGAACGCGTACAAGAGCCCTCCTGGGGTGGGTGAGCGGTGCGGAACGGGACCGGCGGGATCAGCCGCCGAGGACGGCGAGTTGCTCGACCGCCACGTTGGCCCGCTTGGGGCCGTCGTTGCGCACCTCGAAGCGGTACCACTGCTGCACCGGCGAGTGGGTGGCCGGGTTGAGCTGCATCACGCCGCGGGGGCTGTCGATCTGTCCGACGTTGCCCAGCGCGGTGTTCACCGCCTCGGGCGTGAGCGTCTTCTTCTCGGCGCGGACGGCGGCGATGGCGGTGTCCAGCGACCGGGCGATGTCCCACGCGGCGACGGCGTAGATGGTCGGGCTGCGGTCCGGGTGGCGCTGCTGCCACGCGGCGACGAACGCCCGGTTCGCCGGGTTGTCCAGGTCCGCGCCGTAGGTGGCGAAGGTGGTGATCCCGGCGGCGGCGTCGGCCTGCGCGTCGAGTTGGCGCCCCTCGGTCAGCGGTCCGCTGCCGTACAGCGGGAGCTTGGCCGCCTCGGAGGCCTTGTACTGCTTGACGAAGTCGACCGCCGCGGTGCCCGCGTAGAACGCGTAGACGGCCTTGGCGCCGCTCTGCGCGATCTTGTTCAGGTAGGGCAGGAAGTTCTGGGTGGCCGGGAAGGGGGTGAAGGTGGTCTTCCCGTCCGGGTTGGCCAGCGTGCCGCCGGCCTTGGTGAACGACTCGGTGAAGCCCTTGAGTTGGTCCCAGCCACCCTGGTAGTCCGGGCCGATCGCGTAGACCGGGCCGTTGACGTGTTCCTTGACCCAGGGACCGGCGGCGGCGCCGGCCTCGTAGGACTGGGTGTTGAACGACCAGACGTGCGCGGTCAGTTTGGGGTCGGGGAACTCGGGTCGGCCCGCGACGCCCATCAGCGCAGTGTTGTTGGCCGCCGCGATCGGCAGCACACCGGCCACGCTGCCGCCGCTGACGATGCCGGTGATGGCCAACACGTTCTGCTGCTTGACCAGTTCGGTCGCGGCCGGGACGGCGGTCGGCGGGCCCGCGCCCTCGTCACGCACCAGGATCTCCGCCTTGAGCCCGCCGAGCTTGCCGCCGTGCGTGTCGCGGTACAGCTCCAGCCCCGCCCGGGTGTCCTCGCCGACGGCGGCGTAGGGACCGCTCGCGGGGGTGAGCAGGCCGATCCTGGCGACGGCCTCGGAGGCCTTGGCCTTGTCGTCACCGGCCGCGCTGCCCGAGCACGCCGACAACACCAGGAGTAAGCCGGTGGTGGCGATGGCCAGCGGGGTGCGGGTGCTGCGGAACCGTCTACTGGTGCTGCTGCGCATGTCGGTCTCTCTCTCGGCAGGTTCGGCGATACGGGGGTTCGAACTCTCCGGATGTGGCTGCCGGTTCGCTCGCGCGACGACGTGGAAGGCGGTCTCGGGCGCGCGGGAGCCGGGCGGGGCGGACGCGTCGAATCGGCCGGTGGGCCGAGGCGCGCGAATACTCCGGACGACCCGTGCGGATGGCCGGGTCGCCCGGCGGGAGCAGCCGGGATCGTGGGGTCAGAAGACCCGGCTGGGAGCCGGCATGCGGGCGGGTTGCGGCTGGAGGCCGCGACCGCGCGCGAGCGGGGTCAGGGACGGGCCGACACGCTCCATCAGCGCGTGCATCGCCCGGATCAGGTTGCCGACGTCGGCGTTCCAGGTGGTCGCCACGATCAGCGCCGAGGGGTGCACCTGCCCGTCCGGCCCCGGGCTGGTGTTGCCCATGGTGAGCAGCAGCCCGTGCTCGGCCTGCGACATCAGCACACTGACCGGGCCCAGGCCCATCAGATCGGCGCTGTAGTCCTGCATGAGCAGGGCACCGGGCGCGCTCGACGCGATCTTCTCCGCGTTCGCGATCCACGCCGCCTGCGCGGCGGGGTCGGTGCGGACGCGTCCGGGCAGCGCGGCTTGGGCGACCAGCAGCGAGTCGCCGCTGGCGGCGACCGCGTGCAGCACGTCGGGGGCGTGGTCGTGCACGAACTGGCGCATGAAGTCGTCGAGCACGCTCTGGTCGACGGCGGGCTCGGTCATGGGGATTCCTTGGGGGTCCGGGTGAAGGGCAGGTCGCGGGCGCCGCGCCCGAACGAGGCGGCGGCGGCGCTGGCCTGCGCGATGTCACGGGTGGGTGGGGCGGTACGACGGAACTGGGTCGCTTGTCCGGTGCGGCGTTCGCGGCGGGGCAGGCCCCGCGCGGTCAACTCGGGCGCGTAGTTCGCGGGCAGCGGGCCGCCGGCGATCGGGGCGGACGCACTCGGATCCGCCGCGCTCGGATCGACGCCGCCCGGGTGGCCGCCGTTGCCGGCGCTGCCGTTCGCGGAGTTGCCGTTTCGGCCGTGGCCGTTGACGCCGGCGCCGATGGCGATCGGGCGCGCGGGGCCGATCTGCGGCGTGCCCGGCCGGGTGACGTGCTCCACCCGGCGACGATGGCGGCCCACCGAGGCGATGATCGCGTGCGGCAGCACGATCTCGACCACCGTGCCGCCGTCGGCACCCGGTTGCAGTTCGACCTCGATCTCCAGCGGGCGGGCCTGGAGCGCGACCACGGTCAGGCCGGTCTGGCGCAGCGAGGGCAGGGCGTCCACGTCGGCGCGCAGCCGCCGGTTGAGCAGTTCCGGATCGCGGTGGCCCACGCCCTGGTCTCGAACGCGCACCAGGACGCCCGCCTCGGTGCGTTCGGCGGTGACCTCGACCTCGTGCCGACCGGAGAAGCGGGCCGCGTTGTCGACGATCTCGCCGACGATCTGGGTCACCGCGCCGACCGTGTCGCCGGCCAGCGTGACGGACGTGGGGATGCCCTTGAACGCGATGTCCGGCAGGCGTTCGTAGTTGGTCACCCGCTGGGCGCCGGCCCGGACCACCTCGTACAGCGGGGTGTCGGGCCACAGCCGGTTCGGTGGCTGCCCGCTGAGCACCGCGATCGAGTCGGCGAGCCGCTTGGTGCCCTCGTTGCCGTGGTCCACCTCGAAGACCGTGCCCAGTTGGTCCACCGTGAGATTGGATTCCTGGAGCCGGTCCAGGGCGCTGCTGACCCGGCTGGTCTGCACCCGGATGCGTCGGGCGACGTCGCCGAGCGCGTCGTTGTACTCGCGCTGGGCCAGCACCAGCGACGCGCTGTGTTCGACCGTGCTGTAGGCGAGTCGGGTCAGCGCGCGGGCCAGGTCGGCGATCTCGTCGGCGCCGCGCTCGCGGTCCGGCTGCGGGCCGAGCATCTTGACCGCGTACGCCGCACCGCTCTCGTGCGGGCCCAACGCGTCGCGGCGGCGCAGGTCGGCCTCGACGGCGGGCAGCGTCTTCTGGGTCATCTCGGTGACCCGCTCGGCCAGGGTCCGCAGGCGCCGGTGCAGCAGGCGGCCGAGCCAGGCGGCGGCCGCGGCGGCGGCGAGTACGGCGCCGATCAGCACCGCGCCCTGGACGCCGGCCAGCCACCACCGGTCGCCGGTGACATCGGCCACCTCGCGCGCGATGTCGGCGTCGGCCCGCTGCTCCACCGACCACAGGCGGTCCGCGCGTTCGGCCAACGCGGCGCGCCAGACGTCCGGTTCGAGCGAGTCGCGGCCGATCGCGTCCTCGGTCTGCGCGACCCGGATCATCTCGAACCCGGCCAGCGCCCGGGCGAGGCGGTCGCGCCAGCCGGTCGGGGCGGTGACCGCGAAAGCCTCCAGGGCCTGGTCGTGCGCGGCGCGTGCGGTGGAGGCCGCCTTGAGCACCGGCCCGCCCAGCGGTCCGGCGCCGAGCGAGCGCAGCACGGTGACCTGTTGTTGTCCCAGCGCGGCCCGGGCCTGGGCCAGCGAGGTGATCGCGCGCAGTCGGGCGGCGATGTCGGTGGACACGCCAGGGTCCAGGGCGACCCGGGCGCGCAGGTCCACGGTGGTGCCGATCCAGGCCCAGTAGCGCACCGCCGCCGCCGAGGTGGCCACGCCCCGCTGGTCGATCTGGGTGCGCAGGCCCGGCAGGCCGCGCAGCGCGGTGTCCACGGCGGTCAGTGCGGCGCGTTCGCCGGCGGAGGCGGGTTCGAGGCCGCGACGCCGGTCCTCGTAGCGGCGGATGGCGGTCTCGCTCGCGTCGATCGCGGTCCGGTAGTCGGCGCTGGTGATCGGACCGGGGCCGCGGGAGAGCAGGGTCACCGCGGCGGCGCTCTCCGCCTGGAGCCGGCGCCCCACCTCGCCGGCGTCGGCGGAGACCCGGACCAGGTCGTGCGCGTGGTCGGCGGCCTGGGCCTGTTCGACCATGGTCAGGATCGCGGATCCGGCGAAGAAGACCATGCCCGCCGAGGGCACGACGACCATGAGCGTGATCAGGCCGCGGACTCGCGGACGGATCCGGGCGGCGAGTCGGATCCGCAGCGCGGGTCGCGGCGAGTCGGTGGGAGGGGGCGGGAAGTCGGCGGGCCGCGCCGACGAGTCGGCGGTCGCCGGGCGCGAGCGACGTATCTTCATCCGGGTTCGCCCCTTCGGCCGGGTCGGCCGGATCGCGCGCACCCGGACGGGCGCGGGTTCGCCGGGTGTGCGGAGGTGCTCGTCCGTCGGTCGGCACGGGCCGGGGACGGCCGTTGGGGTCGACCGGGCCGGGCCGCGTCGGCGACGTGAGGGGGACGGCGGAGTAATCGCAACACGGGCAGTGATCCCTGAAGGATGGTCGGTGGGAGGGGATTCGCGACGATGGTGCACGCGAGGGGTGGCCCGTCGGGGGCGGGCGCGGCCGACCGGACACGGTGTGGGGGACCGGAACGGGGCCCGATGCCGGGGCCTCGCGCGGTCGGGCGCGCCGGCGCCGGCGGGCTCGCGGGGTGCCGGCGCGATCCGGGCGCGCGGTACCGGTGCCTCCGCTTCCGGTTCGCACGCGCTTGGATCGCCGTACGGTGAACGCCGATTCGATGTGACCCGGGCTCGCGGTCAGCGGGTGTCCGCGCACGCTTCATGGGCGGCCGGGGGACGAGCGCACGCGCTAGCCCGCGCGGCGCGGCCGGTTCACCCGAGCTGAACTCGCGGTCGGGAAACCGGCGTTCGGGTCCCGGAGCGGCGTCCTCGAACAGCTCGCCGACCGTTCCGGGATCGTTCGGTCGCGAGCATTCGACGCAAAAACGCCCATGAACGGATCACTCCTCGCAAGGGGGTGCGGGGTCGACCAGGAAGCGCCCGATTGCGGGTAGGGCAACTGTTCGCATCGGTGCGCACACACACTGTCCCTGCGAATCCACCGGACGTCAAACGAAACTTGGGTGTCGCCCCGCCCCTGTTGTCACCGTCACGGTCGGGATCGACGCCCCTGGCGTCGGCGGCAGTTCGCCGCCGCGGGCGGTTCGGCGCGGTGGGCGGGGGTGGATCGCGGCGGTCGACGCGGGAGGACGCGCGCGGTGCAGGGTCACCGGTTGGTGGGGTGCTGTCCACTCGGGCCACTTGCCATTTTGTGCCGGTTGAGAAGTGCGGCATTGTCGCTGTCGGGACGGCCCGTCAAGACTGGTCTGGACCAATCTCCCGCACTCCATCCCCCCAGGAGCCGTCCGATGTCACCCATTCCGCACGCCTTCCTCGAGTCCGCCAAACCCCATGTACTGGGCCTGTTCCGGATCGTGGTCGGACTGCTGTTCACCTGCCACGGCACCGCCTCGCTGTTCGGCTTCCCGGACGGCGGGCGCGGCACCGTACCCTCCGGCGAGTGGCCGGGCTGGTACGCGGCCGTGATCCAACTCGTGGGCGGCGGGCTGGTGTTGCTCGGGTTGGGCACCCGGGCCGCCGCGTTCGTCTCGTCCGGATCGATGGCGTACGCCTACTTCACCGAGCACCAGAAGCTGGATCTGTGGCCGATCCAAAACGGTGGCGAGGCGTCGGCGATGTTCTGCTGGGCCCTGTTGCTGATCGTGGTGTTCGGGTCGGGCAGCTTCGCGCTCGAGCGGCTGTTGGCGCGTGGCGGCGTCGACACCTCGAACGCGCCGGCCCCGTCGAAGGAGTCGGCACCGGCGGCGCTGCGCTGAGGACGGCCCCCGGTAGCGGCGACCGGCGCCCCGGGGCGGTGCGCGAGGTTCAGCCCAGACTGTCGCGGCGGATGCGGGCCGCCAGCCACAGATCGAAGCGATCGTCACCGTCCTGCGGGCGCCGGCCCGTCAGTCGCATCGCCTTGTCCACCCGGTTGCGCACGGTGTGCCGATGCACGTCCAGGCGCCGACTCGTCTCGTCCCAGGAGCCGCCGGTCTCCAACCACACGGCCAGCGTCGCGGCCAGTTCGCCGCCCGGGTCGGCGGCGTCGATCGGCCCCAGCACCGCGTCCGCGTAGCCGGCCAGCGTGTGCGCGTCGGCCAGACCGAGCAGCAGCCTGCTCGCGGTACCGTGCCGGGCCTCCACCGGATGCCCGGCGGCCCGGCTCACCGCGAGCAGGCTGCGCGCCTGCCGGATCGAGGACCCGGCCGCGTCCGGCGCGGCGGCCAGGCCGATGCCCGCCGCCCGACCCGGGGCGAAGCGGCCGAGGATGGCCCGTACGTCCAGCTCGGCGCCCAGCACCGCCTCCACCGCGCCGCCGGCCACCCGGACCAGGCCGCCGGGCAGGGCCAGCGCGAGGTCGGCCGCGAGTTCGGCGGCGTCCAGGTGCGCGGTGTCCGCGCCCGCCGGATCCGGATCCAGGCCCACCACCACACCGCGCACCTCCCGCGCCGCCAACCCGGCGGCGGCCAGCACGTCGCGCGCCTGCTCGGCGGTGGTGCCCGGGGCGAGCAGGCGACCGAGCAGCGCGGCCCGGCGCCGACGCACCGGCTCATCGGCCAGGTGCCGGCGCTCCAGCTCCAGGGACAGCAGCGACACCAGGCCGGACACCAGCAGCCGGGCCGCCGACTCGACCGGACCGGCCAGCACCAGCAGCCCGCGCAGCCGCCGGGCGCCCAACGGCTGCACCTCCACCCGTACGCCCTGCGCGTCGCTGCTGCTGCCGCTTCCGTGCAGCCCCCGCGCGGCCACCTTCCGGATCAGGTCGGTGCTCGCCGCCAGCAGCGCCACCGCGTCCGCCGAGCCGTCGGCCCCCGGCGCCTCGGGCGGACCGGCCAGGCTGTCCGCGACCAACCGGCCCACCGGGTCGGCGACGATCGCGTCCACCCCGGTCGCGGCCCGCCAGGCGCGCAGCGTGGCCAGCACGCCGTTGCCGGAGGCCGCCGCGATGGTCAGCCGGCGCTGCGCCTCGAACGCGTGCTCCAGGGCCAGCCGCTGCCGGGCGGCGCGGGCCTCGAACACGGCCTTGGTGACCGCGATGAAGGGCACCTCGTCCGGGACGGTGAGCAGCGGCAGGCCGGCCGCCCGGGCGGCCCGGATCAGCGGCTCGGGCGCGCTTTGATGCGGCAGCTCCCTACCCAGGCCCAACACCAGGGCGCACGCGCCCGCGCCCGCGACGTCGCGCACGTACGCGGCGCAGGCCGCGTCGGTCATCGGCAGCAGCAGGCCGATCGTCATCAGCAGCTCGCCGCCCTGGAGCCAGTGGCCGGGAGTGAGCAGCTCGGACACGTGCGCGGCCTCGACCCGCCGGTCCAGGTGCTCGGCGCCGGCGGCGACCGCCAGACGCAGGTCGGGCAGGGCCACCAGGTCGGCGATGCGCAGGGCGCCGGAGAAATCGGGCATGACGGACCGGCCGGTGGGTGCGGAGGGTGGGATCGTCGACGGGGGCATGGACATAGTGTCCACCCGTCTCCATCAGATTCGACATGATATCGATCGTTTACGGTTGTTAACCGGGCGTACCTTCAAGCGTCATCCCATCGATCACGCTTCGTCCCCCGACCGTCGTCCCCCGACGCGTCGACCGAACGGGACCCAGGACCGCAGGAGAGCCCATGGACGCCACCAGGCCACCGCGCGCGGCCCCCGCCACCGCCCGCCACGCCGCCGTCCCGGCGGCCGGGCCGGCCGCGACCGGCCCCGAGGCGGACACCGCGCCGCGTCCCGGCGGTGTGGCCATCGAGACCCGCTCGATCGACTACGTTCCGGCCCGGGAGCGGCACGGCAAGGTGTGGCACCAGGGTCCGTTCTGGTTCACCGGCAACTTCGTGCTCACCACGATGGTCACCGGCTTCATCGGCCCGGCCCTGGGCCTGGGCCTGGGCTGGTCGGTGCTGGCCGTGGTGCTCGGCGCGTGCTTCGGCACCTTCTTCATGGCCTTCCACGCCAACCAGGGTCCGCGAATGGGCCTGCCGCAGATGATCCAGTCCCGCGCCCAGTTCGGCATCCGCGGCGCGATCGTCCCGTTCGTCGCGGTCGTGTTCGTCTACGTCGGCTTCAACGTGTTCAACGTGGTGCTGGCCACCGAGGGCCTGCAGACCGTGCTGCCGGGCGGCTCGACGCTGTGGTACGCGGTACTGATCTCGATCGCGATCGTGCTCGCCGTGGTCGGCCACGACCTGCTGCACCTGGTCCAGCGCTGGCTGACCTACGCGCTGATCGCGGTCTTCGGGGTGCTCAGCGTCGGCGCGATGGTCAACCTCGACGTGGCCGCGCCGGCCGGCGGCGGCGGGATGTCCTGGACCGCGTTCCTGGTGGTCTTCTCCGGCGCGGCCGGCTACCAGATCAGCTACGCCGTCTACGTCTCGGACTACTCCCGCTACCTGCCCGCCGACGTGCCCGCGCGCAAGGTGATCTGGTGGACCTACGCGGGCGCGGCCGGCTCGGCGGCGTGGCTGATGTCGCTGGGCGCGCTGCTCGCCTCCGCACTGCCGGACCCGGACGCGATCGGCGCGGTGCGCGAGGTGGGCAACGACATCGTGCCCGGCTTCGGCACGTTCGCCGTGCTGGTCTCCTCGCTCGCGCTGATCAGCATCATGGCGGTGAACGCGTACGGCGCGATGCTCACCACCACCAGCGCGATCGACGCCTTCCGGCCGGTGCGGCCGACGGTGCGGGTCCGGGTGGCCGGGATCGTGGCGATCGAGGCGGTCGTCTTCGTGGTCGCGATCGTGCTCCCGGACGACTACCTGGGCAGCTTCAACGACTTCGTGTTGATGATGCTCTACTTCCTCATTCCCTGGACCGCCGTCAACCTGGTGGACTTCTACCTGGTCCGACGCGGCCACTACGCGGTGACCTCGATCTTCGACCCGCGCGGCATCTACGGCCTGTGGTCCTGGCGCGGCCTGACCGCCTACGTGGTCGGCTTCGCGGCGATGATCCCGTTCTTCAAGACCAGCTTCTTCACCGGACCGGTGGCGGAAGCGCTCGACGGCGCGGACCTGTCCTTCGTGGTCGGCCTGCTGGTCGGCGGCGCGCTGTACGCGTGGCTGTGCCGGGACCTGGACCTGACCGCCGAACGGGCCGCGGAGCGCGCGAGCGAGGCCGAACTCGAAGGCGCCGACGCGCCGCGGGGGGTGTGACGTGACCGAGACCGTGGTGGCCTGCGCGCAACTGGCGCTGTCCGTCGGCGACGTGGCCGGCAATCGCCGCGCGGCGCTGGCCGCGATCGAGCGGGCCGCCGAGGCCGGGGCCGATGTGCTGGTGCTGCCCGAACTGGTGAACAGCGGCTACGTGATGCGCGACGCGGCCGAGGCCGCGGCGCTCGCCGAGCCGGTGGACGGGCCGACCGTGACCGGCTGGCGGGACGCGGCCCGGCGGCACGACCTGATCGTGGTGGGCGGCTTCGCCGAGCGCGACGCCGACGGCGCGATCCGCAACTCGGCGGTCCTGGTCGACCCGAGCGGCGTACGGGCCCGCTACCGCAAGGCGCACCTGTGGGGCCGCGAGAGCGAACTGTTCGTCCCCGGCAGCGCGTTGCCGCCGGTGGTGGACACCAGGGTGGGCCGGATCGGGGTCCTGGTCTGCTACGACGTGGAGTTCCCCGAATGGGTGCGCGCCGCGACACTGCGCGGCGCGGACCTGCTGTGCGCGCCGGTGAACTGGCCGTTCGCGCCCCGACCCGCCGGCGAGCGGCCGGCGGAGGACGTCCGGGTGCAGGCGAACGCCGCGGTGAACCGGGTGTTCGTCGCCGCGTGCGACCGGGCCGGCCCCGAACGCGGCACCTCGTGGGTCGGCGGCTCGATCATCGTCGACCCGGACGGCTTCCCGCTCGCCGGTCCACCCGCCGAGGACGCCGAACACCTGCTGCTCGCCCGCTGTCGGCTCGCCGACGCCCGGGACAAGCGGATCGGCACGCACAACGACGTGTTCGCCGACCGCCGACCGGAGCTGTACGCACCGATCGTGACGCGGCCCGCCGACCCGCCCGTCGGCCCCCTCGCCTCCCTCGCCTCCCTCGCCTCCCTCGACGAGCACACCGATGAAAGGACCGAGCGATGACCGGCGCCCCCCGAGGACCCATCGACGCCACGCGTGTACCCCGGTTCGCCGGCCCGGCCACCTTCGCGCGGCTGCCGCGTGCCGACGAGGTCGAGCACGTGGACGTCGCGGTGGTGGGCGTGCCCTTCGACAGCGGCGTCAGCTACCGGCCCGGTGCCCGGTTCGGTCCCGCGCACGTACGCGCCTCGTCCAAGCTGCTGCGGCCCTACAACCCGGCCCTGGACGTTTCGCCGTTCGCCGAGCAGCAGGTCGCCGACGCGGGCGACATCGCGGTGAACCCGTTCGACATCGGCGCCGCGATCGCCGACCTGGAGCAGGCCGCCCGCGCGTTCTCGGCGCGCGGCACCCGGCTGCTGACCATCGGCGGCGACCACACCATCGCGCTGCCCCTGCTGCGCGCGGTGGCCGCCGAGCACGGCCCGATCGCGGTGGTGCACTTCGACGCGCACCTGGACACCTGGGACACCTACTTCGGCGAGCCGTACACGCACGGCACGCCGTTCCGCCGGGCGTCGCAGGAGGGTCTGCTGGATCCGACCCGCTGCCTGCACGTGGGCATCCGCGGGCCGCTGTACGGGCCCGACGATCTGCGCGAGGACGGCGTGCTGGGCTTCCAGGTCGTGCACAGCGACGACTACCAGGACGCCACCGTCGCCTCGGTGGTGGAGCGCATGCGCCGCCGACTGGGCACCGGCCCGGTCTACGTCTCGGTCGACATCGACGTGCTCGACCCCGCGCACGCGCCCGGTACCGGCACGCCCGAGGCGGGCGGGCTGACCAGCCGCGAGCTGCTCAACACGCTGCGCGGCCTGGTCGGCCTGAATGTGGTCGGCGCCGACATCGTCGAGGTCGCGCCCGCCTACGACCACGCGGAGCTGACCGGCATCGCCGCCGCGCACGTGGGCTACGAACTGCTCTCCGTCCTGGCCCGCAACCGCCGCGACGGCCTGTCCGGCTGAGCGCGCGCACGCCCGCGTCGACCCGGCGCCGACGAACTCGGCGCGCGGGCGCGGCGACCGCTCACGGGGGCGGTCGCCGCGCGGGATATCTTCGTGATCGTCGCGGCCGGCGAGCGGGCCCGACCGTTGCCTCTCGCTCGGCGCGCACGGCGCGTGGGCGCGGCTCGCGGGGACGTACGAAAGCACGAGGAAGAGGACGGCACGGGATGAAGTACGTGAAGCTCGGCACCACGGGGCTGGACGTCTCGCGGATCTGTCTCGGCTGCATGAGCTACGGCGTGCCGGAGCGCGGCACGCACCCCTGGACACTGCCCGAGGAGGCCGCCCGCCCGCTGATCCGACAGGCCGTCGAGGCCGGGATCAACTTCTTCGACACCGCGAACGTCTACTCGGACGGCACCAGCGAGGAGATCGTCGGCCGGGCGCTGGGCGAGTTCGCCCGCCGCGACGACATCGTGATCGCCACCAAGCTCAACGGCCGGATGCGGCCGGGACCCAACGCGGCGGGGCTGTCCCGCAAGGCCGTACTGACCGAGATCGACAACTCGCTGCGCCGGCTCGGCACGGACTACGTGGACCTGTATCAGATCCACCGCTGGGACACCGCGACGCCGATCGAGGAGACCATGGAGGCGCTGCACGACGTGGTCAAGGCGGGCAAGGCCCGCTACATCGGCGCCTCCTCGATGTACGCGTGGCAGTTCGCCAAGGCCCAGTACACCGCCGAGCGGCACGGCTGGACCAGGTTCGTGTCGATGCAGAACCACCTCAACCTGCTCTACCGCGAGGAGGAGCGGGAGATGTTGCCGCTGTGCGCCGACCAGGGCGTGGGGGTGATCCCGTGGAGCCCGCTGGCCCGGGGTCGGCTCACCCGCGACTGGGGCGCGGACAGCGCGCGCAGCGAGACCGACGAGTTCGGCAAGACGCTGTACGGCGAGGCGGACCGGCCGATCGTCGAGGCGGTCGCCACGATCGCGGCCGAGCGCGGCGTCTCGCGTGCCCAAGTGGCGCTGGCCTGGATCGCGAGCCGGCCCGGGGTGACCGCGCCGATCGTCGGCGCGGGCAAGCCCGGCCACATCCAGGACGCGGTGGCGGCGCTGTCGCTGACGCTGACCGAGGACGAGATCGACCGCCTGGAACGGCCGTACACACCGCGACCGGTCGCGGGTTTCGCCTGATCCGGGACCGCCTCGGCCCGTCTCGCCGTGGCTCGAACGCGAATCCGGCCCGCCGGGGTTCCGGTGCCCTCGGCGGGCCGGCTGCTCTGCCCGGTCAGCGCCAGGTGTCCGGCGTGCCGCCGTCGCGGCCCGCGTAGGCGCTACTGCACTGGGTGTTGAAGTCGCCCTCGATCTGGTCTCGGATCACCTGCCGCTGGGCGGCGGTGGTCAGGGCGTTGACGTTGCAGGTGTTGCCGTCCTCACCGCGCACGTACGCGCTGCCGAACCCGAACCAGACGTTCTGCTCCGCACCGAAGTGCAGGTTGATGATCAGCTCGACTCCGCCGACCGGGACCCGGATCGCCTTCGTGGTCAGGGACTGCCGGTCCTCCCAGTAGATGTCGAACGAGTTCGGCGCCGCCACGTACGCGGCCAGGCGAACGGCCGCGGCGACCACGGGCGCGGGCGCGGGCGCAATTGGCGGCGCCGGCGGAGGCGGCGGTGCGGGTGCGGGAACCTGTACCGGTGCGGGTGTCGACGACAGGCTCGACGAACTCGTCGATCCGGACGAACTCGACGAACTGCTGCTCCTGCTGCCGCTGTCGGATCCGTCGCCCCCGCCGGTCTTGCTCGGCGTGCTCATGAACATCCCCTCCCCTGGGCGTGTTCACATGATGTCTCCCGAAGTGTCCCTGTCCGCCCCGGACGACACCAGGCTTCGTGGCGGTTGGACGGGGAGTTCCGACATCGCCGGGCGCCCGGGCCGCGGGGCCGTACCGCCGCCCGGAGGGGACCGGACGGCGGTACGGGTCGGAACGTGACGGCTGTCCCGGCGCCGGCATCGCAGGTTGTGCCGACTGTCAACTGCCGCGCACTACTTGAGTCCGTTGTCGAGCGCGGTGATCAGGGCTCCGTTCGCGGTGTCGCCGGACATCTCCCAGATCATCGCGCCGAGGAGGTTCTTGGATTTGAGGTAGGCCGTCTTCTTGGCGATCGACCACGCGTCGTCGAACGTCCACCACTGGCCGCCGGCCCCGGTGTAGCCGTAGGTCGAGACAGATTGTTCGTCGTGGTAGACGGTCAGATTGGGCACACTGGCAAGGAGGTTCGAGTAGCCCCTGGTCCCCGCCTCCTCGGCGAACTGGCCGGGTGCCGCTCCGCCGGCCGCCTGCCATTCGCCGTGCGCGCCGCCGTCGGCGACGGCCTGCCAACCTCGGCCGTAGAACGGGAACCCGATGGTCAGCTTGCGCGGGTTGACGCCGGCGTCGGTATAGATCTTCACCGCGTCGTCGATGCTGAAGTGGGTCGGGTACGGGTCCTGCGCGTCGGTGTACAGGTTGGCCTGGTCACCGGTGCGGTTGGGCTCCCACGAGTTGTCGCTGCCCGCGCCGTGGAAGTCGTAGCCCTGGATGTTGGCGACGTCCAGGTAGTCGAAGATCTTCGAGACGTCCCAGCCCTGGTTCACCTTGACCGGGTCGGCCGGGGTGAACGCGGTCAGCAGCTTGCGCGGACCGGCGGTCGCGTCGAGTTGCTTGCGGAACTCGGCGAGCAGCAGGGTCAGGTTCTGCTTGTCGTTGACGTTGTAGTGGTTGCCGGCGTGGCCGTCGGGCGAACCGGGCCACTCCCAGTCCACGTCGATGCCGTCGAAGATCCCGGCGCCGGTGCCCGGGCCGCCCGCGCCGTTGTAGACCGGCAGGTCGCCCTTGATCCAGATGTCGATGCAGGACTTGACCAGCTTCTGTCGGGACGCCTCGGTGGCCGCCGCGTCCGAGAAGAACTTGGAGTACGTCCAGCCGCCGAGCGAGACCACCACCTTCAAGTGCGGGTACTTCGCCTTGAGTTGCTTGAGCTGGTTGAAGTTGCCGCGCAGCTTGGCCCAGCCGTCGTCGGCCACCCCGTTGACCGATTGCGCGGCCGACATCGGCCGGGCGTAGTCGGCGTCCGCGTCGCCCGCGCCGGTGCCCTGGTCGGGGTCCTGCGGGTTGGCGGTGGTGCCCTTGGTGACGCCGGCCATGCAGGTCAGGTTGACCGGATCGATGTTCTCGAACGCGTAGTTGATCACGTCGAGCTTGGCCGCCGAGCCGGAGGTGTCCAGGTTCTTCACGAAGTACTGGCGGCCGTAGATGCCCCACTGCACGAAGTAGCCGACCCGTAGGTTCTTGCCGGCGCCGGCGATGTCGTCGGTGGTGACGTCGAGCGCGTTGGACGCGGGCGAGGCGTTGTCCGCGGCGTCTCGGGCCTTGACCGTGAAGGTGTACTCGGTGACCGGGGACAGCGCCTCGATGGTGGCCGCGGTGGTGCCGGCCGGGACGGTCTTGGCCAGGGTGCCGTCGCGATAGACGTCGTAGGCGGCCACGCCGACGTTGTCGGTCGACGCGGTCCAGGCCAGCGCGACGGTGGAGGAGGTCTTGCCGGTGCCGCGCAGGGTGCCCGGCGCGGTCGGCGGGGTCGGATCGCTCGCCGGGTCCACGGTGGTCACCGTCGTGGACGGGCCGAGCGGGCCGAGGTTGCCCCGGGTGTCCTTGGCCCGGACCGCGTAGGTGTACGCGGTGGCCGGGGTCAGGCCGGTGAGGGTGGCCGAGTTGGTCGGCACCGTCGCGACCGTGGTGCCGCCCGAGACCACCTCGTAGCCCGCCACCGGGTAGTCGCCGCCGGTCGCGGCGCTCCAGTCGAGCGCGATCGAGCGTGCGGTGACGGTGTTGGCCCGCGGGGCGCCCGGCGCGGAGGGCGGGACGTCGGGCGAGCCGTCGCACTTGTCGCCGTTGACGGTGCAGTGCAGGGGCGGCCCGGCCGGGCCGTTGCCGATGAACCAGTAGCTGAACGGGTCGGTGCTGCCGTCCGCCGCGATGGTCCCGTTGTAGTAGGCGTTCTTGACCGAGACGTGGCTTCCGGTCACCGTGGCGTCGCCGTAGTAGTTGCCGGTCACGGTGACGCCGGCGGGCAGGTCGAACTCCAACTGCCAGCCGGTCACGGCGGCGGTGCCACCGTTGTGTACGACGTAGGTGCCCTTCCACCACGAGCCGTTGTCCTGGATGGAGAAGGTCGCGGTGAGCTTGCCGGCGGCCTGGGCGGAACCGGCGGACAGCCCGGTGAGCACGGCCAGTGGCAGGACGAGGACGGCGAGCAGGGCGAGGGCCCGGCTGCGGAATCGGCTGCGGAATCTGCGCTTGTGAGGGGACATGGCTCTCTCCCTGTGTGCGTGGTACAGGGCGGTACGGAACCGTGCACGCGCGCGCCTCACCGGGGTGATCGCGGCCGGCGATGTGGGACATCGACCGTGATCCGAAGCAGTCGCAGGCGAATTGGTCTGGACCAAAACGCCTATTGGAAGGTAATTGGTCTGGACCAGAACGTCAACAGTCGAAGTGCGCCCCGAGCGGCGGCCGTTGCCGGCGGCCGACGGCGCGCGGGCGGGGCGCGAGCAAGGAGGCGAGCCGCCGACGTGGGCGGCGTGGCGGTCGTGAGCCGGGTGGTTGGACTACCGTGTCCGTGTCGCGGCCGAACGTGTCGCGACGAAACGTGCGAGAACGGGATCGGATCGTTGAGCGAGGAAGAGCCGAATCGACCGCGGGACGCCGACGCGAGGTTCGAGCGGGTCCGGGCCGGTCACGTGTTGCGTACCGAGCCACACCCCGACGCGGCCGGACACCCGGATGCCGACACGGATCCGGACACCGCCGAGCTGCTCGCCTGGTGCACGTGCCTGCTGTGGCGGTCGCGCCTGCCGTGGCCGGCGCACGAGCACCGGCGCGCGTTCGACGAGCACCTGGCGCAGGTCCGCCGGGCCGTCCGGGTCCTGCCCGCCGACCTCGTCGACGGCCGGTTCGCCTGTCTGCCCTGCGTGGACGAGGGTGCCGCGCTCGCGGTCGCCGCGACCTGGATCGACCTGGGCAGCGCCCGCAGCCGCCTGTTCCTGGACGGCGCGGGCGTGGTGATCGCGTTCGCCGACGTGCAGTTCCCCACCGAGGTCGCGCTGTGGGCGCTGCGCAACGACCACGCCGACCCGTCCGCCGCCCACCTCCTGCACGCGTTGGAGTACGCCGCCCGGCAGCGCCCACCGCAGTGAGCGTGCCGGTCCGGCGCCCAGGGAATGAGGAGACTCCCTAGGCTCGGATCGAGGCCGCCATCCGGGCGACCGCCTCGGTGAGGATGTCGGGGTGCGTGGCCAGGTTGAATCGGGCGTGCCCCGCGCCGCCCGTGCCGAAGTACGTGCCGCAGCTCAAGGCGACCCGACCGCGTTCCAGGAAGCGCGTCGCCGGGCTGTCGCCGAGGCCGAGTTCGCGGCAGTCCAGCCAGGCCAGGTAGGTGCCCTGGGCCGGGGCGTAGCGCACGCCCGGCAACCGGTCGGCGAGCAGCTCGGCCAACAGGCGCCGGTTCTCGGCGAGCCCGACCAGGAGCGCGTCCAGCCACCCGACGCCGTCGCGCAGTGCAGCGGTGTGCGCGATCACGCCGAGGTGGCTGCAACCGTCCCCCACCTCCGCGGGCATCCGGGCCAGGTCGTCCGCGGCGGCCGGGCCGGCCACGGCGAGCGCGGCCTTGAGACCGGCCAGGTTCCAGCCCTTGGAGGCGGACATCAGCGACAGGCCGTTCTCCGCGCCGGGCACGGTCAGGTACGGCACGAACACGTCCGGCGAGGCCAGCGGCGCGTGGATCTCGTCCACCACGACCCGCACCCCGTACTCGGCGGCCAGCGCCGCCACCGCGGTCAGCTCCGCCTCGGTGTGCACGGTGCCGGTCGGGTTGTGCGGATTGCACAGCAGATAGGCGACCCGTTCGCCGGTCGCGACGGCCTCGCGGAAGGCGGCTGCCAGGACGTCGAGGTCGATCCGGTGATCCGCGCCGAGCGGGGCCTCGACGACCTGCCGGTCCATGTGCGTGACGAACGAGTAGAACGGCGGGTACACCGGCGAGTTGACGATCACCCGACCGCCGGGGTCGGTGACCAGCCTGAGCATCTCGACCACACCGAGCATCACGTCCGGCACGATCGCGGTGCGTTCCGCCGCGAGGGTGTGCCAGTCCCAGCGCTTGGCGGCGAAGTCGGACAGGGCCCGGGCGTACGCGGTGCCCGTGGCATAGCCGGTGTCGCCGAGGCGGACCGCGTCGATGATCGCCCGCGCGACCGGCTCGGCGAGGGGGACGTCCATCTCGGCCACCCACACCGGCAGCACGTCCTCCGGATACACCCGCCACTTCTCGCTGGTGCGCTGCCGCAGCTCGGCGAGCGAAAGCGCGCGCAACGGGTTGACGTGCTCGGATATGTGCCGCGGCAGACTCTCCATGGATCCCACCATAAGCGAGGCGTCGGGCGAGCTCGCAGCATGTGGCCGGGGCGCGTCGGGCGGTCGCCGGCCGGGCCGGTGCGGTCGCCGGCGCCGTCGGGGGATTCGCCCACCGAAGTCGGCACCGGCCGGCAGGATGCTCGGTGTCCGGCCCCAGCCGGACGACGGGGCGGTGATGAGCCGGATGACGGAATGCTCGTTCGTCGAGTTCGTGCGCACGGCGACGGGGTCGGTGCCGTACGCGTATCAGGAGACCCTCGCGCGGGACGACCTGCCGCAGGTGTTGTGCGTGCCGACCGGGTGCGGGAAGACGGTCGCGGCCGTATTGCCGTGGTTGTGGCGGAGGTTGGCGCATCCCAGGTCCGCGGTGCGCCGGGCGACGCCCGGCCGGCTGGTCTACGTGTTGCCGCTGCGGTCCTCGGTGGAGCAGACCCATCGGCTGATCACCGACTGGATCGGGCGACTCGGCCACGCCGCGGCGGTCGACGTGCGCGTGTTGTCCCTCGGGGCCGAACCCGAGGCCGACGACTGGCAGGTGCGGCCGGCCCGGCCGACCGTCCTGATCGGCACCCAGGACCTGGTGTTGTCCCGCCTGTTGATGCGCGGACACGGCGAATGGCGGGCTTCCTGGCCGCTGTCGTTCGGACTGCTGCACGCGGGCACCCGGTTCGTCTTCGACGAGCCGTACCTGATGGGCCCGGGACTGGAGACGTCGGCCCAACTCCAGGGTCTGCGCGACGAGTTGGGCACGGTGGGCGGTTCGTCGACGATGTGGATGACGGCGATGCCGGACGCGTCCCGGCTGGGCACCCCGGATCACCCGACGGTGGCCCGCGTGGTGAACGCGCTGGACCTGCCCCTGGGCGCGGAGTTGGCTCGGCGCGTGGAGGCGGCGCGCACGATCGAGTTCGCCGCGATGCCCGCGAGTCCCGCGTCCTACCCGACGGCGGTGGCCGAGGAACTGCTCCGCAGGCACCGGCCGGGGACCCGAACGATGGCGATCCTGAACACGGACGAACGGGCGGGCGCGGTACGGGCGGCGCTGGACGTCCTGGCGGCCGGACAGGCTCTCGCACCCGAGGTGCTCGGCCTGCACGCTCGCTTCCGCCCGCCCGAACGCGCCGCCCTGATCGCGCGGTTGGCCGAGGAGCCGGGGCCGGCCGGACAGGTCGTGGTGACCACCCAGGTCGTCGAGGCCGGCGTGGACGTGACCGCGCGGGTGCTGCTGACCGAGGTGGCCCCGTGGCCCTCGATCGTGCAGCGGGCCGGGCGGTGCAATCGCGACGGTCGGGAGCCGGACGCGCGCCTGCTGTGGACGTGGCCGCCGGTGGACCGCGCCGGCGACGCCGGGCACGCACCCTACGCGGGGGCGGAACTGCGATGCGCGGCACGGGCGTTGACTGATCTCGAGGGGCACGCGGTGACCACCGCCCGGTTGCCGCGGATCGCGGTGGCGGCGGGCGCTCCGGTACGGCACGTGTTGCGGCGCGCGGACCTGATGCGGCTGTTCGACACGCTGCCGGCGCCGGACGCCGACGACGCGGGGGCCGAGGAGGTGGCCCGATGGATCCGGGACGACGCCGATCCGAACGTCGCGGTGACGTGGCGGCATTGGCCGGGCGGCCGTCCCGACGAGCGCGAGCCGTACCCCCGCCGGGTGGAGATCTGCCCGGCGCCGGTCGCCGAGGTGGCGGACGCGCTGGCCCGCCGGCCGAGCGGGTGGTGGACCTTCGATCGGGCCGGGGGATGCCGGGCGTTGACGGCGGCCGACCTGCGACCGGGCGCGGTGGTGTTGGCCGCCGCCGAAGTCGGTTGCTATGACGTGGCATCGGGCTGGGGGAGCCGGCACCCGGGGCCGGTTCCGGTCGTCCGCCTCGACCGTGGCCGCCTCGACAACGGTTCCCGCGAAAACGGTTCCCGCGAAAACGGTTCCCGCGACGAGAGCCCCCGCGACGACAGCCTCCATGACGACCGCCTCCCCGCCGACGCCGAGCGGCCCGAAGAGCCGTGCGCGGAGCGCTGGGTGGACCTGCCGCAACATCTGGCCGACGTCGAGCGCGACGTGCGTACGGTGGCCGGCGAGCTGGCCGAGACGGGCTTCGTGATTGCCGGACACCTGGTCGCGTCCGCGGCGCTCGCCGGGCGGTACCACGACCTGGGCAAGGCGCATGCCGCGTTCCAGGCGATGTTGTGCGACGACTGCCCGCCCGGCGCCGAGCCACCGGGTCCGGGTCCGTGGGCGAAGTCCGGCCACGATCGGGGCAGGCACTCGCGTGCCCACTTCCGGCACGAACTGGTGTCCGTGCTCGCCTTGTTGCACCCCGAGGTCCACCTGCTCACCGGCGTGCCCGACGCGGACCTGATCACCTACCTGGTCGCCGCGCACCACGGGCAGGTCCGGGTGTCGATCCGGCCGATGCCGGACGAGGTGGAACGAGCGGTGCCGCGCGTGCTCGGCGTCGAGACCGGCGACCGGTTCGGCCCGGTCGAGGTGCCCGGCGACCGCCGGGTGCCCGCGATCGTCCTGGACCCGACCGTGCTCCTCGCGGGCGGCACGCGCGTCGATCCCCGCGCGGGCGCCTGGGGCGCCCCGGGCGCCGCGCGCACCCCGGGCACGTCCGCGGCCTGGACCGCGCGGGTGCTCCGACTGTGCGACGCCCCGGGACTTGGCCCCTTCCGCCTCGGCTTCCTGGAGGCCCTGGTCCGGGTGGCCGACCGTCGGGTCAGCCGCTCCTACGGCCGGCCCGCGCCGCCGCCCTGACCGGCCCCACCGCCCTGCCGGCCCCTCGCCGCCGGCGGTGTGCCGATGGATGCGGCCCCGGAGGCCCCGGTTAGGATCGTGCCGCCGGATCGTCGTCGAAGGGAGGGCCGCGTGGGCACCGACCGCGCACGACGCGTCGAAGTACCCTCCGACCTTCCCGCCGAGCCGGACCGGGCGGGTGCCCACTACACCTCGGCGTTCGAGCTGCCCACCTCGACGGCACGCTCGTGGACGCCCGAACAGTGGGCCCGCGCCGTGTTCGAGGGCGCCCCGCTCGCCCTGCGCGGCGTGCTGCTCACCGGCTGGACCGCGGTGCTGCGCCTGCGGTTGGGGCCGAGGCCCTCGCCGAAGCACATCCTGGGCTGGCCGATCGCGGCGGCCGACGCCGACTCGATCACCGTGACCGCCCGCTCGCGCCTGATCACCGCGCACAACATCGTGCTCGTGCGCGACGCGAGCGTCGTGTGGACCACCGTGGTGCGCTTCGAGCGGCCCGTCGTGCGCGCGATCTGGGGCGCCGCCGCGCCGATCCACCACCTGACGATCCCCTGGCTGCTCCGACGCGCCCGCCGCCACGCCCCGCCCGGATAGGCCGCGTTCGACCAAGCAGCGTCGGTGTCGGCCGTGTTCGCCCGCCCCGCGGCAGGCGCGATCAGGCCCGGGACACCGAGGGCGCCCGTCCGGGCAGATGATGCGTGGCCATAGCATGCATTCGACCGTGAACCGGAAGGAGCGTCATCCGTGCGCAGGATCCTCGTCGTCGGTGCCGGCCACTCCGGGCTTCAGCTCGCGTTGGGGCTCCAGGACCATGGCTACGACATCACCGTGATGACCGAGCGCACGCCGGAGGAGATCCGGGCCGGCCGGGTCAGCTCGACACAGATGATGTTCCCGTCGCAACTCGCCCTGGAGACGGCGCAGAACCTGGACCTGTGGAACGACCAGGTGCCCAAGCTGCCGCACACCGGGTTCACCATCCCCGGGCCGGACGGTGTGCCGTTCGTCGACTGGCTCGGCGACATGGGCGGGTCCGAGTCGGTCGACCAGCGGCTGAAGATGTCCACCTGGCTGGAGCTGTTCGCACAGCGCGGCGGCCATGTGGTGCTGCATCCGGTCTCGGTCGGTGACATCGACTGGTACAGCCGCAACTACGACCTGGTGATCGTCGCGGCGGGCAAGGGCGAACTGGTCACCATGTTCGACCGCGACCACGAGCGCTCGGTGCACACCGTTCCGCAGCGCCGGCTGGCCGTGTCCTACCTGCACGGCGTCACGCCGCGTCCGGAGGTCGGTCGCCAGGCGGTGCACCTGAACGTGATCCCGGGACTGGGCGAGTTGTACTACCTGCCCGGCCTCACGCTGACCGGGCCGTGCGAGATCGTGCTCGTGGAGGCGATCCCGGGTGGTCCGTTCGACCTGTTCACCGGCGTTCGCGACGCGCAGGAACACTGGGCGCTGACACTGGAGTTGATCCGCACGTACGCGCCGTGGGACTACGAGCGCACGCGCGCGGCCGAGTTGACCGACGCGCTCGGCGTGCTCAGCGGCTCCTTCACCCCCGTGGTGCGTCGGCCGGTGGCCGAACTCCCCTCGGGTGGGCTCGCGTTGGGCATTGCCGACGTGGTGGTGGCGAACGACCCGATCAGTGGCCAGGGTGCGAACAGCGCCGCCCGCGCGGCGGCGGTGTACCTGGCCGCGATCGTCGAGCACGGCGACAAGCCGTTCGACCGGGACTGGATGCTGGACACCTTCGAGCGGTTCTGGGCGTACGCCCGCCACTCGGTGAAGTTCACCACCGCGCTGCTCGCGCCGCCGCCCGAGCATGTGGTGCGGCTGCTCGCGGCGGGCAACGACCACCCGGACGTGGCGGATCGGGTGGCCCGCGCCATCGACTCCCCGGCCGACTTCGAGAACTTCCTGTACGAGCCGGACCGGACGGACGCCTATCTGCGCGAGGTCGGGGCGTCGGTCTGATCGGCCGTCGGGCGCGCACGTGTCGCCGTGCGGGCGAAGCGCATGCCGCGGTCCCGGAGCGAGCCGTGCTTGAGCATCAGCACGTCGCGCGGATAGTTCTGGTGCAGCCGCCACGGTGTGGTCGGCCCCTGCTTGGGCAACCTCGCCGCGGCGCGCAGTACATAGCCGGACTTCAGATCGATCAGCGGCTCCAGCGGCGCGTCGGCCGCGGGGGCCTGCGGCAGGCACACCCGATAGCCGTGCGTGTCCATGTGGTTCAGCAGCCGGCAGACGTACTGGCTGACCAGGTCGCATTTGAGCGTCCAGGAGGCGTTGGTGTAACCCAGCGCGAGCGCGAAGTTGGGCACGCCGGAGAGCATCATGCCCTTGTAAGCCACCGTTTCGGACAACTCGACCGGGGTCCCGTCCACCCGCAGCGTCATCCCGCCGATGGCGAGCAGATTCAGACCGGTCGCGGTCACCACGACGTCGGCGGCCAGTTCGGAGCCGGAGGTCAGGCGCAGGCCGGTCTCGGTGAAGCCGGCTATGGTGTCGGTGACGACCGAAGCGCGTTCGCCGCGCAGGGCGGTGAACAGGTCGCCGTCCGGGACGAAGCACACCCGCTGGTCCCACGGGTCGTAGCGCGGGGCGAAGTGGGTGTCCACGTCGTAGCCCTCGGGCAGTCGGCGGATCGCGTCCTTGCGCAGCACCGACTTCATCAACGCCGGTGCCCGGCGGGAGACTTGGAACGCGAGCATGGCCATGCCGACGTTCTTGGCCCGGATCAGCGGATAGGCGAACCGATCCGGCAACACCCGGCGCAATCGTGCGCCCAGTACGTCGCGCGAGGGCAGCGCCATCACGTAGCCGGGTGAGCGCTGGAGCATGGTCACGTGTGCGGCGGTGCGGGCCAGCGACGGGACCAGGGTGACGGCGGTCGCGCCGCTGCCGATCACCACCACCCGCTTGTCGGCGCAGTCCAGGTCCTCGGGCCACGCCTGCGGATGCACGACCCGACCGGCGAAGTCCTCCAGGCCGGGGAAGTCCGGGGTGTAGCCCTGGTCGTAGCGGTAGTAGCCGGTGCATACGAACAGGAACGAGCAGGTCAGCTCGACGCTTTCGGTCGCCGTCCCGCCCGGCTCCCGGCCCGCGGTCCCGTCCTCCTCCCGGCCCGTGGTCCCGCCCGGCTCGCGGGTCGTGTTCCCACCGGCGTTCCCACTCGCGTTCCGGGCGGCGGTCCCGTCCGGGGCGTGCTCCCGGTCCTTCGCGCCGGTTTCGCCGCCGGCGGGCGTACGTTCGGCCCGGATCGTCCAGCGGGCCGTCTCGCCGGACCACTCGGCGTCGAGCACCCGGTGGCCGAAGCGCACCAGTTCGTCCACGCGGTGCTCGCGCGCGGTGTCGCGTATGTAGTCCCGGATCGCCGCGCCGTCGGCGATCGACTCGGCGGCGGTCCACGGGCGGAAGGAGTAGCCGAGCGTGTGCATGTCCGAGTCGGACCGGATCCCGGGATAGCGGAACAGGTCCCAGGTCCCGCCGATCGCGTCGCGACCCTCCAGGATCAGCACGGACTTGCCCGGCGATCGCTCGCGCAGGTGACACGCGGCCCCTATTCCGGAGAGGCCGGCACCGACGATGAGGACGTCGACGTGTTCCGTGGCCATGCCAGTCCCCATTTCGCGACCGGGCGCCGCCGAGGGCACCCGAGACCGGGCGGTGCGTACGACACCCCGGACCGCGCGCCACGAACGACACGCGCCTGCCGGGTGATGGTGGCCCGGCCACGTTATCGACGTGTTGTCGATCCGGTCAACACAGTGTCGAGTCCGTGGGCCGGCGGTAGGGTTCGGGGGTGAGCGACACGTCCGCGCAGGACACCACCCGTCCGCGCCGGGGCCGGCGCGAGTCCCGCCCCTCGGGCGCCGACCGGGAGCAGGCGATCCTGGCCACCGCCGAGCGGCTGCTCGGCGAGCGCGATCTGAGCGCCATCTCCGTCGACGACCTGGCCCGCGGGGCGGGCATCTCCAGACCCACCTTCTACTTCTACTTCGCCTCCAAGGAAGCGGTCCTGCTCGCGCTGATCGACCGGGTCGTCGCCGAGGCCGACGCGGCCTCGGCAGCCGCGCCGGACGGCCCGCCCCGGGACCGGACCGCCCACTGGCGCGCGGCGATCGACGCCTTCTTCGCCACCTTCCGGGCGCATCGCGCGGTGACCCTCGCGGCCGGCCGGGCCTGCGGCACCAACGCCGAGGTGCGCGAGTTGTGGGCCCGAGTGATGGAGACGTGGGTCCGCCAGGCGACCCGCGCGATCGACGCGGAACGCGAGCGCGGCCTGGCCCCCGAGGGGCTGCCGGCGCGCGACCTGGCCATCGCGCTCACCTCGATGAACGAACGGGTGCTGCACGCGACGTTCGCCGCCGAACAACCCGCCCTGGCCGAGGCCGACGCGGTCGACACGCTGCTCGCGGTCTGGATCGCCACCATCTACCGGGCCCCCGCCCCACCACGCTGATCCCGAGGCGGGCCGCGCCGTCGTTTCGCGACGCCGGCGCACGGCCGGGGTGCGGCCGGCCCGGAACGACCGCGCGAGCGGGGCATTTGCCGGACTTTGCCAGTGGTCCAGACCTATTGACCGTAAGGTCTGGACCACTTTACCGTCGTGGCAACCGCACCACGTGAGTCTCCGGGCCCGTCCCCGCCCGGGAGGTAGGCGTGCCACGCAGGACGTTCCTTCCGTGCCCGGCCGCGCTCGAAGTGCCGAAAGGGAATCGAGCATGATGGGTCGGACGTCACGCCTGCTGGGAGCCGCCCTGGCGGTCGCCTTCACCGTCGCCGGATCGGTCGCCGCCGCACCGAACAACGGCGACGCGAAAGACACTTCGCACCGGACGAGCACCGCGAGCGCGCCGCTGGGCAGCACCTGCGCGGTCAAGCCGAAGCCCGCGGGCAAGGTGCTCCAGGGCTACTGGGAGAACTGGGACGGCGCCGTGAACGGTGTGCATCCGCCGTTCGGCTGGACCCCGATCACCAATCCGCAGATCGCCGCGCACGGCTACAACGTGCTCAACGCGGCGTTCCCGGTCATCCTCAACGACGGCACCGCCCTGTGGCAGGACGGGATGGACGCGACCGTCAAGGTCGCCACACCGACCGAGATGTGTCAGGCCAAGGACGCGGGCGCCACCATCCTGATGTCGATCGGCGGCGCGGCGGCCGGCATCGACCTCAACTCCCGTGCCGTCGCGGACCGGTTCGTCGCGACCATCGTGCCGATCCTGAAGACCTACAACTTCGACGGCATCGACATCGACATCGAGACCGGCCTGGTCGGCGGCGGCAACATCAACACGCTGTCCACCTCGCAGGCAAACCTGGTGCGCATCATCGACGGCATCCTGGCCCAGATGCCGGCCGGCTTCGGCCTGACCATGGCGCCCGAGACCGCGTACGTCACCGGCGGCAGCGTGACCTACGGCTCGATCTGGGGCGCGTACCTGCCGATCGTGAAGAAGTACGTGGACAACGGCCGACTGTGGTGGCTGAACATGCAGTACTACAACGGCAACATGTACGGCTGCTCCGGCGACTCGTACTCGGCCGGCACGGTCGCCGGCTTCACCGCGCAGACCGACTGCCTGAACCGGGGTCTGGTGATCCAGGGCACCACGATCAAGGTGCCGTACGACAAGCAGGTCCCCGGCCTGCCCGCGCAACCGGGCGCCGGCGGCGGCTACATGACGCCGAGTCAGGTGGCCCAGGCGTGGAACCGCTACAGCGGCGGCCTCAAGGGTCTGATGACCTGGTCGCTGAACTGGGACGGATCCCGGAGTTGGAGCTTCGGCAACAACGTCAAGGCCCTCCAGGGCCGCTGACCCGGCCCGCGCCCGCGCCGTGACACACCGTCCGCCCCGGTCGATCCCGGGCGGACGGTGTGCGTGCGGGCCGCCGTGACCACGAACCGACGAGTCGCCGCGCGCGACGCCTCGGCCAAAACGCGCGGCCCGGTGCCGACTCGGACGACGCCTTCCGCCGGTGCCCTATTCTGGACGAATGGGAAAGACCGCGGGTAGGCAGATGGGAGTCGTCACCGCCTTGGTGCGTTCCGCATTCCTGGTGAATGCGGTGTATGCCGAATCGGGCCGGGAATACGGGCTGACCCCACAGCAGGGACAACTGCTCTGCGTGCTGATGCCGCAGCCTTACGGCATGGGCGAACTGGGCGAGGTGCTCGGGCTGGCGAAGTCGAGCCTGACCGGGCTGGTGGATCGCACGGTGCAGCGCGGGCTGGTGCGGCGCGAGCCGGACCCGCAGGACCGACGCGCGGTGCGCATCGCGCTCACCGAGGAAGGCGCCGGACTCGCCGAGGAGTTCTACGCCGAGACATGCCGCCGGGTGGAGGCGCTGCCGGCCGGCCTCGCCACCGCCGATCGGGCCAGGCTCGCCGAACTCCTGAGCCGACTGGTGCTGGACAACCAGGTGCCGGCGGTCTTCATGGAGCTGGACGAGGGCCGCTCCGTCGCGAACGGGCGCTGAGACATCGGCGCCCGCGCCGGTCTCCGGAAAAGCCGAACAGGCCGGCGACTCGGCCGGCGAATCGGCCGGCGAATCGGCCGACGAACAGATCCGCGCGGCGCCGCCACAAACCCACCGATGACCGCGACGGCACGAATCATGAGTGTGCGATGTCTTTGAGCGGCAAAAAACACCGCTCGTGCTACGAGCAATAATAGTTCGTAGCACGAACGGCAAACCCCTGGATTCGGTCGGTCAGGTCCGCAGGTGTGAGGCGCCGTTGAGGTCGAGGATGGTGCCGGAGGCCCACTCGGCGTCCGGGGAGGCCAACCACACGACGGAGGCCGCGATTTCGGCGGGAGCGGCGACGCGACCGAACGGGCTCTGCGCGCGGATGGCGGCGCCCTCGGCCCCGGACAGGCGGTGCGCGACCCGGTCGGTGTCGATGAAGCCGGGGGCGATCGAGGCGACCGCGATGCGATGCGGGGCCAGTGCCACCGCCAGGGATTGGCCGAGCGCGTGCAGGCCCGCCTTGGTGGCGCCGTAGGCCGGATGGTCGGGCTCGCCCCGGAACGCGCCGCGCGAGCCGACGTTGACGATCCGCCCGCCGTTCCCGCGCGCGATCATCCCCCGGGCGGCGAGGTGGCTCAGCCCCGCGGCGCCGACCAGGTTCACCGCGACGTGCCGCTGCCAGGCCTCGACCCACTCGGCGTACCCGGTGTCGGCCGGCGGATGCGGGGTGTTCACGGCGGCGTTGTTGACCAGGACGTCGATCCCGCCCAGCGCGCCCTCCACCTCGGCCACCAGTCGCTCGACCTCGTCCGGCACCGCCAGATCCGCGCCGACCAGTACGTGACCTTCACCCGGCAGGTCCGTCAGGGTGGCCTCGGCCTCCTCCCGTCGCGACCCGTAGTGCACGGCCACCCGGTCGCCCTGGGCCGCGAACGCGTGCGCGATCGCCCGTCCCAGACCCCGTGCGGCACCACTGACCAACACCCGCCGGCCGGTCGCCGGAAAGCCTGCTCGTTCGTCGGACACGACGCCCTCCTCGGTTGTCTCGAAGGCAACCGAGCCTAAAGGGTGCCCGCAACAGCGCCGTTGTCCGGTCGGGCGCGCGATCGCGGCACGCCCGCTCGCGCACGCGTGGCGGGGTGATCCGCCACGGTCGGGTCCCGCCGGTGACCCGGGACGGCCCGGTCCCGCCGACCCGTGGCGACGTTCGGACCCCGTCGATCAGGTCCCGTCGATCTGCAATTCGACGAACACGTCCGGATCGAAGGGGACCCAGCGGGCCGGGCGGTCGCTGCCCACGATCCGCAGCCGGCACCAGTCCTCGCCGCGTCCGCCGTGCCATCTGGCGTTGATCCGCCCGAGCGCCCAACTGCCGTCGCGACTGCGGATCTCCACGGGCTCGTACACCCGACGAATCTCCGCGTCCGGCGGAGCCTGCACCCACTCGGCCCCGGGGCCGTCGGCAGTGGGCCGCTCTCGATGATCATTCAGCACAGTTCCACCCCTGATCCGCAGGCGACGGAGCGGCCTCGTTCACGTCGAGGCCGCCGAAACCAGGCTTCTACACATCTGTAGAAACCATACATGAACCCCGCCCGGCGTTCGGCGCCCCCTCGCCCCGACCGGCGGCCCGGGGGCACGCGGTCGCCGTGACCGCCGCAACGGGTCGCCGCCGCGAGTGTGTTCACCGTACGTCCAGCATCGGGCACGCGACGTGTCCGGTGTCGGCGCGCGCCGACGCCGGGTGGGTGCCACAGTGGCGGTAAAGGATCTTCGTGTGGCCCGGTCGCGGGCGCGACCGGCGGAACGAGCGGCCTCGGATCCCGAGATCGCCCGCCGCCGCGGGTCGTCCGGCGCGCAGCACGCCGTCGCGACGGCGCACGGATCGAGCAGTTCGCGAGCGAGGCGACGCATGGCAACCAAGCGCACACCCGTCATGTTCATCCATGGCCTGTGGCTGCATTCGACCAGTTGGCGAGGCTGGGCCGAGCGGTTTCGCGAGGCGGGTTACGAGCCCCTCATGCCGGAGTGGCCCGGAGTTCCCGAAACCGTGCTCGCGTCCCGCAGACAGCCCGAGGAGCAGGCCGGCGTCGGCCTCGCGGAGATCTCCGACGCGCACATCCGCGTCATCCGGGAACTGGAGACCCCGCCGGTGCTGGTCGGCCACTCCGTGGGCGGATTCATCGCCCAACACCTGCTCGGGCAGGGGTGGGCCGCCGCGGCGGTGGCGATCTGCCCCGGCCAGATCAAGGGCGTGAAGGCGATCGCACCCGCGCAGGCGAGATCGGCCTTCGCGTTCCTGCGCAACCCCGTCAACACCAAGCGCGCGGTGTCGCTGAACCAGGCACAGTTCCGGTACGGCTTCGCGAACGCCGTCTCCCTCAAGGAGTCCGACGACCTGTTCGCGGCGTGGACGATTCCCAGCCCGGCCCGACCGTTGTTCCAACTCGCGCTGGGCAATTTCACCCCGAACTCCGCCGCCAGGGTGGCCACCGACAACGAGACCCGCGGACCGCTCCTGCTCCTGTCCGGAAAACTGGACCACACCGTTCCCGACGCGCTGACCCGCTCGACGCTCAAGCAGTACCGCAAATCCGGTGCCACCACCGACTATCAACGCTTCGACGACCGGGGCCACTCGCTGATCGTCGACCACGGCTGGCCCGAACTCGCCGAGACCTCCCTCACCTGGCTCACCAAATCCGGTTTCCCGGAAGCCTGATCCGTGGGTCCCGGGTTTCCGGGACGGGGGGAGCGGCGTCACCGCGTCGCGGTCGGCGGCCAGTCGTGGGCCGGGGGAATCAACGGGCGGGCGGGAGTCAGGTGCCAGGGCTGCTGGTCGACGGTGCGGTCGTCGGCGAGCGACACGGTCAGGCCGAAGTCGTGGATGGCGGGCCGGCCTTGGGCATGCCACCAGTGCCAGGTCGCCTCGACCTCGTCCCACAGTCGGCGCGGACCGGATTGCCGCACGGTGGGCGGATCGCCGATGGCGAAGTCGGCGGCGGCGATCGAGTGGCCGCGGCCGGTGTCCGCGCCGTAGAGCCACAACGTCCCGCCGAGCGCGCCGTGCAAAATCGGTCGGGCCAGGCAGTCGGGCACACACAGGCCGAGCACCAGGGCCACCGGGTCGAACGGGCCGCCCACCACGTCGTCGTAGCCGAGCGAGGTGGTGGTCGCCCGCGCGTAGGCGGCCCAGTCCTCGGGAAGCGCCGCGCCGCCGTAGCGTCGCCAGTCCGGACGGTGCGCGCGCAGCTTCATGAACGCGGTGGCCAGGGTGAACGGCCCGCTCGCGGCCTGCCGTTCCGCGTCCACGACCAGGCGCAGCGCGCAGTCGCCACTGCCGTAGTCCGTGCCCCACGGCAATACGATCACCGCGCCGGGCGCGGCCTGTTCGATCCACGCCGGCGGTACGCGCCGGACGCCGGCGGTGACCTGGATCCGCTCGTACGGGCCGCCCGCCGCGTAGCCGTGGGTGCCGTCGCCGGTGATCACCTCGACGAGGTCGCCGAATCCGGCCGCGTCCAGGTTCTCCCGTGCCCGGTGGGCGAGTTGCGGGTCCACCTCGATCGAGGTCACCCGGCAGCCGCGGGCCGCCAACAGGCCGGCGCTGTAGCCGGTCCCGGTGCCGACCTCCAACACCCGCATCCCGGGCGCCGCGTCCAGGTCGTACAACATCTCCGCGAGCGTGGACGGGGTCGAGGCCGACGACGTGGCCAGCCGCCCGGCGGTGGACCCGGTGTGCCGGCCGTCGTCCCACTGGGTCACCAACGCCCGGTCGGAGTACACCGCTCGGCGCCACGCCTCCGGATCGCGGTCGCGGTCCAGCGGGGCATCGCTGTCGTCGGGCCAGATCCGAGCCGGGACGAAATCCTCGCGGGCGACCATGCCGAACACCGACTCCCAGCCCGCCGGAAGCACATCCTTGCCCTTCAGCAACGCCGCGAGCGTGTCGGGCCCCACCGTCATGACGCGGGCCGTCGATCGGATAAGACGGACTGACCAGCCATCACAAACCAACCTTTCCAGGATCGATTACTCAACGTACCCTAGAAACCCCGAAGCGTAATCGTCAAGGCAGTCAAGGAACTTGCCGTCCCAACGACGCAGCCTCCGCCCGAGTGCCCGAGCCGGCGGTTCAGAAGGGCTTGGTGGGCAGGTACTTGCCGTCCAGGGTGATCACCGCGCGCTCGCCGCCGTCGGGGTCGACCGTCTTGCGGACGTCGAGCCTGAAGTTGATCGCGCTGATGATGCCGTCGCCGAACTGCTCGTGGATCAACGCCTTGAGGGTGGTGCCGTACACCAGGAGCATCTCGTGGAAGCGATAGATGGTCGGGTCGGTCGGGACACCGCCGGGGATCGAGCCCCGGGTCGGGACGGTTTGCAGCAGCAGCGCCGCGTCCTCGTCCAGGCCCAGGAGTTCGGCGACCGTGTGCGCGGCGTCGGCGGGCAGCGGGTGCTGGCCGAGCACGGCCGCGGTGACGAAGGCGACGGACAGGCCGGTCGGGTCGGCGAGTTGCTGCCAGGTGAGGTCCTTGCGGGTCTTGGCCTCGACGGCCGCGATGGCCAGGTTCTGCCGGGCGGTGGGGTCGAACTGGGCGTGCACCATGGTGGGGATCCCTACGTGATCGGTGAGGTGAACGGGGGTTGAGGGGTGAGTGGGGTGAGTGCGGGATGTCCGGTTCCGGGAGCCGAGGGCGTCAGGCCGGAAGGGGGATCGGCCGGCCGGTGGCGGCGTCGAGTGCGGTGACCGTGCCGGAGGCGATGTCGTAGACCCAGCCGTGCAGCGTGACGGCGTCCCGGGCCAGGGCGCGGGCCACGCTGGGGTGGCCGGCCAGATTCGCGAGTTGGGCGGCGACGTTGTCCCGCACGAGCCTGTCCACCGCGTTTGTGGCGGTGTCCGCCTCCGTGCCGGTGTCCGCGCCCGCGCCGCTGTCCCGAGCGCGGGCCGCGGAGGCGTCCGCGTGCCGCAACCAGTCGGCGATCCGCGGTGTCCCGGTCAGGTCGTGGCCCTCGGCCAGCGCCGTCATCGCCCCGCAGGCCGAGTGCCCGCAGACGATGACATCGGTGACCGCCAGGACCGCGACGGCGTACTCGACGCTCGCCGCGATGCCGTCGGCGCCGTCGGAGCCCGGCGCGTACGCCGGCACCAGGTTGCCGGCCGTGCGGATCACGAACAGCTCGCCGGGATCGCTCTGGGTGATCAGTTCGGGAACGACCCGGGCGTCGGAACACCCGATGAACATCGTGGCCGGCCGATGTACGCCCGCCAGCCGGTCGAACAGCGGCGCCTTGGCCGGGAATACGTCGCGCTGGAAGCGGTGGATGCCCTCCGTGAGGTGATGCATGGTCACTCCTGCCTTTCGGTGGCCGTCCGCCCCGTGGGGCCGACTGCATCCACCATGCATGACCTGTGGCTATAGCGTCCAAGACGCACTGACCATCGATGCCATAGACCTCATCTATGGTCGTCTATAGTCGAAGTCATGGCCCCGGAACTGCGGCACCTGCGCTATCTGCTCGCCGTGGCAGAGCACGGCAACTTCACCCGCGCGGCCGAGGAACTGCGGGTCTCGCAGCCGACGCTGTCCCAGCAGATCAGGCAGCTCGAACGCGCGCTGGGTGTGCAACTGCTCGACCGCACCGGCCGCACGGTCCGCCCCACCGACGTGGGCGAGGTCTACCTGCACCACGCGCGCCGAGCGCTGCGCGACCTGGCCGCCGCCGAGCGCGCCGTGCACGACGTGGCCGACCTCGCGCGCGGCAGCCTGCGGCTGGCGGTGACGCCGACCTTGACGGCGTACCTGGTCGGCCCACTGACCGAGGAGATGTACGCCCGGCACCCCGGCATCGCCCTGGACGTCGTGGAGACCACCCAGGACCGGATCGAAGCCGGGCTGCCGGCCGACGAGTTCGACCTGGGTATCGCGTTCGCCGGCGCGCACCCGTCCGGCGTCGGCGCGACCCCGCTGTGCGTCGAGCGACTGAGCCTGGTCGTCGGTACGGGAACCGGTGCGGGTCCGGACACCGGGACCGGTCGGCCCGCCGCCCCGCTCCCGGTGGGTGACCTGGCCGCGTACGAACTGGCGCTGCTCAGCCACGACTTCGTCACCCGAGGGCACGTGGACGCCTACCTCGCGCGGCACCGGGTGCGACCTCGGATCGCCGTACAGGCGAACTCGATCCAGGCCCTGATCGAGATCGTCCGGCGCACCCCGCTGGCCACCGTGCTCCCCGACGCGATCACCCATGACCACCCGCACCTGCGCCCGGTCGCCGTCGACCCGCCGTTGCCGGAGCGCACGGTCACCGTGCTGCACCGCGAGGGCGCCTACCGCAGCGCCGCCGCCCGCGCCTTCGCGCGAGTGACCCGGGACGTGGTCCGGGCCCGGAAGTACACCCTTCCGGAGACCGGGACCGGGACCGGGACCGGGACCGAGGCCGGGATCGGGATCCGGACCGAGAGCGAGGTCGGGATCGGGGCCGGGGCCGAGAGCGAGACCCGGACCGGCGACTGAGCGCGGAGCGCGGAGCGCGGAGCTCAGCGGTCCATGAAGGCGCGTTCCTTGGCCGCGTGGACCGCCGCCGTGAGCCCGGCGATGTCGTACGGGCCGTGGTGTCGACGGCCGTTGACGAAGAAGGTCGGGGTGCCGGAGACCCCGCTCAGGTCCGCCGATTCCTCGTCCTCCGCGATCCGGTCGGCGCCGCGATGGGTGCGCAGCGCTATCCGGAACTCCTCCACGTCCAGACCCAACGTCTCCGCGTGGGTGACCAGGTCGCCGGGCCGCAGCGCGTCCTGGCTCTGGAGCAGGTGGTCGAGCATCTCCCAGAACGCGCCCTGCTCGGCGGCGGCCTCGGCGGCGATCGCGGCGAGCCGGGCCCGGGGGTGCACGTCGGGCAGCGGGAGGTGGCGCCAGACGTAGCGCACGTCGCCGAAGTCGGCGAGCAGTTCGCGGACCACCGGCTCGGCCAGACCGCAGAACGGGCATTCGAAGTCGCCGTACTCCACCAGCGTCACCGGGGCGTCGATCGGACCGCGGATGTGGTCGCGCTCGGGATCCACCGGTACGGCCAGGTCGACCAAGGTCTGCGCGGTGCCCAGCAGCGCCCGCGTGCGGGCCGGCCGCGGCAGCGCGGCGATCACCAGCGAGACCAGCCAGGTCACCACGAACGAGCACACCACGGCGCTGAGTACGCCCACCTTGGCCTCTTCGAGCCGCTCGCCCTCGAAGGCCAGTGTCGCGATCAGCAGGGACACGGTGAAGCCGACCCCGGCGATCGCACCGCCGCCGACCACGGCCCCCCAGCCGACCGGCGGGCGCAGCCGGCCGCCGCTGAGTCGGGTGGTCAGCGCGGACATGCCGATGATTCCCACCGGCTTGCCCACCACGTAGCCGATCAGGATGCCCAGCGTCACCGGTGAGGTGAACGCCCGCGAGATCAGCCCGGCGTCCAGCGTGATGCCGGCGTTGGCCAGTGCGAACAACGGGACGATCACATAGCTGGTCCAGGGGTGGTACATGCGCTGGAGGCGCTCGTTCGGCGACAGGGCCGCCGCCATGCCCAGCCGGGCGGTGCGTTCCAGCTCCGGCGTGGGCTGTTCGCGGAACGAGCGGAACAGACCGGTGGCCCGCTCCAGTTCCGCCCGGGACGCCGGGTAGGCGAAGGTCAGCAGCCCCATCACCAGGCCGACCACCACCGGGTCCACGCCCGACTTGAGCACCGCCACCCAGGTGATCACGCCGAGCACGCCGTACGCGCTGCCGCGCCGCACCTTCGCGGCGCGCACCAGCACGATCACCACCAGCAGGGCCAGCGCGATCATCAGCGCGGACATGTCGATCTCGTCGCTGTAGGCGACCGCGATCACCACGAGGGCGACGAAGTCGTCGACCACGGCGACGGTCAGGATGAAGGTGTGCAGTCGCCGCGGGAACCGGCTGCCGAGCAGGGCGAGCATGCCCAGCGCGAAGGCCGTGTCGGTGGACATCGCGGCGCCCCACCCGTGCGCCGAGGATTCGCCCGCGTTGATCGCCAGGTAGATCAGCACCGGTACCGCCATGCCGCTGAGGCCGGCCAGCAGCGGCAGGGTCAGTCGGCGGCGTTCGCGCAGTTCGCCCATGTCGAACTCGCGCCGGGCCTCCAGGCCGACCACGAAGAAGAACAGGGTCATCAGGCCGCTGTTGACCCACTCGCGCAGATCCAGCGATACGCCGGAGTCGCCGAGTCGCACGGACAGGTGGGTGTGCCAGAGCGAGGTGTAGGAGTCGGCGTCGATGTTGGCCCAGGCCAGCGCGGCCAGGGTGGCGGCGAGCAGCACGGTGGCGCTGCCGCTCTCGGTCCGAATGAACGCCCAACGCGCGGTGCGCGCGCCGCCCTCGTCGAGCGACTGGCCGGACAGGCCCTCGTCGCTGGTCGGCTGCGTCATCCGTGTGCCCCCTGTGTCCCTGTCTTGCTCCCCGGCAGAACCGGGTCAGAGGATATCGGCAGCGACGCACCAAATGATCTTTCCGCCGCGCTCGCGCCCCCGACCGCCCGAGGGGTGCGCTCACGGTGCCCGTGGGTTCGGCGGTGCCCCACACGACCACCGCGGCCTTCGGGCCCTCGCGGCCCACGGACGGGAACACAGTGTCCGCCGGCTCAACGACACGGTTCGCCGGATCTACGCCGGCACACCGACCGCGTTACGAGCCGCGGCGGGCGCCGCCGGCGCACCGGGCGGGGAGGGGCTGATCACCCTGAGACTGGCGTACCGGCCGCCGTTGGCCGCGGTCGCGTTGTTCGGCTTCCTGGCCGCGCGAGCCGTCCCAGGGTTGGAGGAAGGCGGCGACCGGTACCACCGCCGGGCGCTTCGCCTGCCGCACGGCACCGGCGTGGCGACGCTGCGCGACGCCGGCGGGCATGTCGACGCGGAACTGCGCCGGGCGGACCCGCGCGACCTGCCGGCTGCCGTGCAGCGCTGCCGCACACTGCTCGATCTGGACGCCGACCCCGCCGAGATCGACGGTGTGTTGGGCGCGGACGCGCCGGCTGCCTCGTTCGTCGCCGCCCGGCCCGGGCTGCGCTCACCGGGTGCGGTCGACCCCGGAGAGGCCGCCGTGCGAGCGGTGCTGGAGGCGGAGTTGGGCGTCGACGGCGGCCGTGCGGCGGCCCGCCGGCTGCTCGAGCGCCACGGTGTCCCTCTGACGGAACCGATGGGCGCGGTCACCCACACCTTCCCGGTCATGGAGACATTGGCCGAGGCCCCCGCCGATGTGTGCGGCACTTGCCTGCCGTCGTCGACCCGGGCCACCGTGCGCGCGCTGGCGGCGACGCTCGCGTCCGGGGCGCTCCGGCTCGATCCCGGTGCCGACCGCGCGGAGGCCCGGCGCACATTGGACACGGTGCCCGGCATCTCCCCGACCGCGGCAGCGCATATCCGGATGCGCGCCCTGCACGATCCGGACGTCCTGGTCGCGGAGGACGCGCACCTGCCCTCGCTCGTCGCCTCCCGGGGGACCCACCGCGTCGGCGACCCGGTGCGGTGGTCGCACGTGTGGCGGCCGTACCGCTCCTACGTCCACCACCATGTGTGGGCGAGCCTCGGGGCCCCTCCCGCGGGTCCGGCCGCCGGGTCGGGAAACGGGGCGGGCGCATGCGCGGGGGCCTGACGGTACTGGCACGCCCGGACTTTCGCAGGCTGTGGCTGGGCGCCTCCGTCTCGCTGATGGGGGACGGCATGACCGTGGTCGCCCTGTCCTGGCTGGTGCTGAACCAGCCCGGCGGAGTCGGTCTCCTGGGCTTGCTGGGCGTATGCCACACCGCCCCGGTCCTGGTCGGCGGATGGTTGGCGGGGCCGCTCCTGGACCGGTTCGACAAGCGGTACGTGCCGGCGGCCGACAGCCTGCTGCGCGGTGGGGCGGTGGCCTCCGTCCCGGTCGCGCACGTGGCGGGCGGGGTGCCCGTTTGGCTGCCGTTCCTCGTCGCGGCGTGCTATGGGCTCCTGAAGATGGTGCCGCTCGCGGGTGTACCGGCGGCGATCCCCGATCTGGTGGACGCCGAGGAACTGGACGCCGCCAACGCCTTGGAGTCGATGGCGTACGCGATCTCCGGCATCGTCGGCTTCTCGGCGGCCGGTGCGCTCGTGGGCGTGCTGGGCGCGCCGTGGGTGCTTGCCGTGGACGCGGTCACGTTCTGGTGCTTCGCGATGTGCGTGCTCGACATCCGCCGGCCGCTGCGCCCTCGGCGCGACGCCGCGAGTACCGACCGGCTAGGCGCCGAGGGGCGCCGCCTGACCTCATTGCGTCGCGATCCCGCGGTGGTGCGCACCACGCTGGCGTTCATGGCATTCAACGTCGCGGAAGGCGCGCTGGTGCTGGTGGTCGCGCCGTGGCCGGCCAAGGAGCGAATGCCCGGCGGCCCGGCCACGCTGGCCCTGTTCCTCGCGGCCCTGTCCGCGGGTGAACTCGTCGGAGGAGCGGTGGCCGGTGCGTGGCGGCCACGGCTGACCCGGGTGCGAGCCATCGCGGCGGCCCAGATCACGGCGGCGGCCGGCTTCCTCGCGGTGCTCGCGGGCGGGCACCGGTGGGTGGTCGCCGCCGGGTTCGGCGTGATCGGCATGCTGGGGGTACTGATGACCGTGTGGGCCCAGTCGCTGCGCATGGAGCGCATTCCCGCCGAACTGCGCGGCCGGGCCTTCGCCACCCTGCGCACGTTGATGCAGGCGACTCCGCCACTCGGTGCCCTGATCGCCGGCCCGCTGCTCGCCCATGGTCGACTCGGGGCCGCCGCCTGTGCGATGGCCGCGATCGCCGGGCTGCCGGCGCTGGCACTGCTCACCAACCGTGCGGCCGCGCCCGGTGCCGCGGAGCCGAAGACACCGGCACGGACGCCTGGGACCGGGTGATGAGCGCGGTGACGGCGACCGCCACGAGATCGGCGAAGTGGGAACCTTGCTGTGATTTGGGCGAATTCACGGCCGGACACGCATCGCTGGAGCACTTGTCTGGAGGGTCTGGCGCTACCAATGTTATGGATATGTCGCGCATTCGTGATCATTCAGCGGCCGTGGCCGGGGGCGTGGGCGGGCAGCCGCTCGGCATGACGCAGCACGATTCATCCCGGGAGTCAGGCGCCGACGAACTGGCCGCGTTGGTGTGGCAGGCCCGTCGGTGGAGCGAGTCGGCGCCGGATCCGGCATCCAGGCAGCCGTCGCACGGCGCATCGGGAGACTCGCTCCGGGCGCGGGTGCGTCGCCTGGTGGCCAACCGCCCCGATACGGAACCGCCGCGCACCGGTTCGTGACGGCTCGGCCGACGAACGAGGACGGACGTACGGACGACCACCGTGTCGATGGCCGCCGTGCCGACGACGGCCGTGCCGACGACCGCCGTCCCGATGGTTGCGGCCCCCACGATCGCTCGTCGCGTACGAACGCCCCGGCCGCTTCGTCGATCGGCGACTCCGGCGACTCCGGCGGCCGGGCGGCCCGTTCGCGCGTCGGCACCCGGCCGCGGTGCCACCGGACCGACGGGCACGACGGCTCGTCGGGCGCGCCCGCGTCGACTATGCTGCCCTGCTCGGCCCGGTCGGCGCCCTCGTCGACTCGGTCGGGCGCGGCGGGCCGGGGGCCCGACGCTCGGACGGCGACGACCGAAACGGGGTTCGGGAACATGGCCGACGATCAGGTGACCTTGCGGCCGGTGGCCGAAGCGGACATATCCCTCCTGGAGCGGTTCTCGACCGACCCCGAGGCGGTCGGCTCGTTCGCCTGGTACGGCTGGTCGGACTCGGGACGGTGGCGGCGCCACTGGACGCAGAACGGCCTACTCGGCGACGAGGCCGGGCAGTTGCTGGTGGTTCGCGGCGACGAGGTGCTGGGCTTCGTGGCCTGGCGCAGCATCCTCACGTCGCGCAGCTCGCACTGCTGGAACGTCGGGATCAACCTGTTCCCCGAGGCACGCGGCCACGGATACGGCACCCGCGCCCAACTCCTGCTGGTGCGCTACCTGTTCGCGCACACCCAGGTGGTCCGGATCGAGGCCGGGACCGAGGTGGGCAACCTCGCCGAGCAGCGCGCCCTGGAGAAGGTGGGCTTCACCCGCGAGGGAGTGGCCCGCTCCTACACCTACCGCGACGGCGCATGGCGCGACGTGGTCTTCTACAGCCTGCTGCGCGAGGAACTTCCGTCGCCGACGGACGAGGCGCCTCGTTAGCACACGGCGCCTCCCGCCGAAGGCCACTTCCCGCCGAAATCCTCTCCCCCTGAAGTCTGCCTCCCTCGCACGCCCCGCCTCTGCGGGTGGTCTGCCATATCCGGAAACCCGCCAACCCGGGAAGCCCGCCAACCCGGGAAGCCCGCCACGCTCGGGAAGCCCGCCACCCCGGGAAGCCAAGCATCCCCGGAAGCCCCATCCGCTTTCGTCTACCGGCTGCACCCCGCCCGCGCCTGGTGGCGTGGCACCGAAACGCGGCCCGACCTTGGTCCGAAGCCACGAAGTCCGCGACCTTCGGATCGCCCTAGCCTCGGGGAAGCGCCGCCGAGAGGCTCCGACGCGACCGTTGAGCTCCAGCCCCGAACCGGCACCCGCCTCACCTCAGGCGGGGGCCGGTTTCGGTGAGTCGACCGGATACCCGTTGCCGGGTCCTCGACCCGGCGCTCGCGGAACCGGGTCGACCCAGGATCGGGGGCCGCCCGGGACGGGCCGACCAGGATGGAGAAAGCCATGACACGACGTCTGCGTCTGGACGACCTGACCGCGATCACGGTGCCGGCCGAACCGGCCGTGTCGCCCGACGGCACTCGGGTGGTCTACACCCTGGTCGGCGTCGACGCGGCGAAGGACCGCAACGTGCGCTCGCTGTGGTGGGTCCCGACCTCGGGCGGCGAGCCGCAGCGGCTCACCGAAGGCCCTTCGGACAGCACCGCGGTGTGGTCGCCGGACGGGACCCGGGTGGCGTTCCTGCGCGCCGTCGACGGCCCGCCGCAACTGTGGGTGCTGCCGATCGAGGGCGGCGACGCGCGTCAGGTGACCCGCCTGCCGATGGGCGCCGGCCGCGCGTTGTGGAGCCCCGACGGCACCCGCGTGGCGTTCGGCGCCGTGGTCGACACGTACGCGACGGCGGACGAGGACGAGTCCGCCCGGGCCGCCCGGGCGAAGGCGCCGCTGGTCATCGACCGCGTGGACTACCAGGTGGACGGCGCGGGCATGCTGGGCAGCCTGCGCCGGCACGTGCACGTGGTGGACGTGGCCTCCGGCGAGGTCACCCGGGTGACCGAGGGCGCCTGGAACGCGAGCGACCCGGCCTGGTCGCCGGACGGGAAGCGGCTGGCCTACGCCGCCGGCCCGGACGCGGACGCGGACCTGACCATGCGCTCCGCGGCGTACGTCGTCGACCTGGCCACCCCCGCCGCACCCGCCGAACGGGTCGGCTCGGCGGACGGCATGGCGGGTTGGGTGGACTGGACCCCGGACGGCGAGTCGCTGCTGGTGCTGGGCGCCGAGTACACCCGCACCGCGCACACCCGGGTGCTGCGGGTGCCGCTCGCCGGCGGCCCCACCGTCGACCTGACCGGAGCCCTGGACCGCAACGTGATGCCGGGCGGCTCCGGCTACCCGGGCGGCCTGCCGCAACATGCGTCCGACGGCCGCGAACTCCTGTTCTGCCTCCGCGAGGCCGGCAACACCCACCTGTACGCGCTCGACCTCGAAAGCGGCGACGCGCGCCTGGTGGTCGGCGACGCCGGACGGTCCGTCTCGGGCCTGTCCGTCTCCCGCAGCCCCGGCGCCGTCGCGTTCGTGCTGACGACCGCCACCTCGTACGGCGAGATCGCCGTCGTCGACCCGGCCGACGGCACCGAGCGGGTGCTCACCGCGCACGGCGCCCAGGCCCTGCCGGACGTGGAGCTGTTCACTCCGATCGACCGTTGGTTCACCACCTCCGACGGAACGGTGGTGCACGGACGGCTCCTGCGCGACCCGCAGGTGACCGGCCCCACCCCGCTGCTGCTGGACATCCACGGCGGACCGCACAACGCGTGGACCGGTACGGCCGACTCGGTGCACCTCTACCACCAGGAACTGGCCGCGCGCGGCTGGACGATCCTGACGCTCAACCCCCGGGCCAGCGACGGCTACGGCGAGGACTTCTACGCCGCCACCGTCGGCAACTGGGGCACGATGGACGCCCCGGACTTCTTGGAGCCGCTGGACGAACTGGTCGCCGAGGGCATCGCCGACGCGCAGCGGCTGGCCGTCACCGGCTACAGCTACGGCGGCTACATGACCTGCTATCTCACCAGCCGCGACCAGCGCTTCGCGGCGGCCGTCGCGGGCGGCGTGGTCAGCGACCTGAACAGCATGGCCGGCACCTCCGACATGGGCTCCTACATGGGCTGGGCCGAGTTCGGCGGCACCCCGTGGGACGACGTCGACCTGTACACGCGGTCGAACCCCTTCACCAAGGTCGGCGACGTGCGCACGCCCACGCTGCTCCTGCAGGGCGCCGCAGACGTGCGCTGTCCGCTCGGCCAGGCCCAGCAGTGGTTCGGCGCGCTGCGCGAACGCGACGTGCCCGCCCGGATGGTGCTCTACCCCGACGGGTCGCACCTGTTCATCCTCGACGGCCCGCCCTCGCACCGGCTGGACTGGAACCGCCGGATCGTCGACTGGGTCGAGCAGTACGCCGGCTCCGCCGGCCGCACCCGGCCCGCCCCGCTGGACGCCGCGCACTGGCAGCGCCGCCTGTCCACGCTGGCCGAGCGGCACCGGGTTCCCGGCGCGACGCTGGGCATCCTGCGCCTGGACGGGCACGCGTCGGACGACCTGGTCGAGGCCGCCCACGGCGTGCTCAACCTGAACACCGGGGTCCCGGTGACCTCGGACAGCGTGTTCCAGATCGGCTCCATCACCAAGTTGTGGACCACGACGCTGGCCATGCAACTGGTCGAGGACGGCCTGCTCGACCTGGACCAGCCGCTGATCGAGGTGCTGCCCGAACTGCGGCTGTCCCGCCCGGAGTCGGCCAAGCAGATCACCATGCGGCACCTGCTCACGCACACCAGCGGCATCGAGGGCGACCGGTTCGTCGACACCGGGCGCGGCGACGACTGCCTGGCCCGGTACGTGGCCGGCCTCGAGGACGCGGCGCAGGTGTTCCCGCCCGGCGGCGCCTGGTCGTACTGCAACACCGGTTTCAATCTGGCCGGACGGGTGATCGAACACCTCACCGGAAAGACCTGGGACGAGGTGCTGCGCGAACGACTGAGCGGGCCGCTGGGCCTGGAGCGCACCATCACGCTGCCCGAGGAGGCCCTGCTGCTGCGCGCGGCGGTCGGCCATGTGTCCCAGGACGGCGGCGACCCGCAGGTCGCGCCGGTGTGGATGTTGCCTCGCTCGGCCGGACCCGCCGGTCTGATCGGGTCCACCTCGGCGGAGCTGCTGCGGTTCGCCCGCCTGCATCTGGCGGACGGCGTCACCGCCGACGGCAAGCGGCTCCTCGGCGCCGAGCACACCGTCGCGATGCGGGAGAAGCACGTCGACATGCCCGACCTCGCGGCCATGGACGCGTCGTGGGGCCTGGGCTGGCACCGCTACGTGTGGGACGGCCACGAGGTGGTCGGCCACGACGGCGGCACCATCGGGCAGTACGCGTTCCTCCGGGTCCTGCCCGAACAGGGCCTGGCGGTGGCGCTGTTGACCAACGGCGGGGACGCGCCGGAGCTGTACGAGGACCTGTTCCGGGAGATCTTCGCCGAGGTCGCGCGGGTCGCGGTGCCCGCGCCGTTCGCCCCGCCCGCGCAACCTCCGGCCGTCGACCCGGAGCGCTACGTCGGCGTGTACGAACGCGCCATGCAGCGCTTCGAGGTGCGGGTCGGCGCCGAGGGCGAGGGCCTGGCGTTGCGGATCGAACTGACCGGGGAAATCGCGGAAAGCCTGCCGGACGCGGTGCGGGAATTGCCGCTGGTCGCGGTCGCCGAGGACCTGTTCGCGATGCGCGAGCCCGGATCGGTGATCTGGCGCCCGGTGACCTTCGGAACCTTCGAGGGGGGCGGGCGCTACCTGTTCAGCGGCCAGGTCACCCCGCGTCGGGACTGACGGCCGGCGTCCGGCGGGCCGGCCCTTGCCGCGCCGCGCCGCGCCGGACCGTTTCACCACGAAGCCGCTTCACCCCAAGCCGCTCCACCCTGATACCGCTCCACCTCGATGCCGCGTCCCCCCGGACGCGGTCCCGATCACCGCGTTCCCCCCGTGACGCGGTGTCGACCGGCCCGTCGCCCCGGCTCCCTGTGCCGAGGTGGCGGGCCGGTTCGCGTGCGGCCGGGTGACGGGCGGTGGGGACGGTCGGGGACGTGGTCGGGAACGCGGTCGCGGCAACGTGGGGCCACCCGATCGGCCCTCGGCCGGGTGCGGCCGGCCGGGTGAGCCGGGCGGGTGCCGCGCGCCGGTTCGGTCCGGATCGTCCGGTTCGGGTCAGCATGGGCCGGGAGACGCGATCAGCGGACCGTACCCGGCGCGGCCAAGGAGCACGACGATGGACGAGTTGACCACACGGGTCGACGGCATGCTCGACAACCTGTGCGACGACCTGCGGCGACTCACCCGGATCCCGTCGATCGCCTTCCCGGGGTATCCCGCGGAGCCGGTGACCGAGGCCCACGACCTGCTGGTCGAGCTGCTGCGCGAGGCCGGCGTGCGAGACGTCGACGCGTTGCGGCTGCCGGACACCGCGCCGGTGATCACCGGTCACATTCCGCCGCCGCACCCGGACGCGCCGACCGTGCTGTTGTACGGGCACTACGACGTACAGCCCGCCGGCGACGAGGCGTTGTGGACGACGCGGCCGTTCGAGCCGACCGACGTCGACGGCGCGATCCACGGGCGCGGCGCGGCCGACGACAAGTCGAACCTGGTCGTACACCTGGGCGCGCTGCGCGCCTTCGACGGGCGTCCGCCGGTGGGCATCCGGATCGTGTTCGAGGGACAGGAGGAGTACGGCAGCGAGTTCGACGACTATCCCCAGGCCCACCCGGACGAGTTCGCCTGCGACGCGATGGTGATCGCCGACATGGGCAACATCCGCCCGGGCACCGGCACGCTGACCGTCGCGCTGCGCGGGGTGGTCGAGGTGATCGTCGAGGCGCGCACCCTCGAAGAGGCCAAGCACAGCGGCAATTTCGGCGGCGCGGCCCCCGACGCGCTGTTGGTCCTGCTGCACGCGCTGGCCGCGTTGCACGATGCGAAGGGCGACGTCGCGGTGCCCGGTCTGCGCCGCGAGCAGTGGTCGGGCGGCGGCTGGAACGAGGACGAGTTCCGCCGGCTCGCCGGCATCCGCGACGGCATGCCGCTGATCGGCACCGGGAACCTCGGCTCGCGGCTGTGGTCGGGACCGGCGATCACGGTGACCGGACTCGACGCGCCGTCGGTGGAGAAGGCCGCGTCCGCGGTGGTGCCGTCCGCGCGGGCGAAGCTCAACATGCGCTGCCACCCGGCCCAGGATCCGGCCGAGGCACAGCGCCTGCTGTTCGAATTCCTGGAAGGCCTGCGGCCGTTCGGGGTGCCGCTGACGGTGACCCAGGCCGGGGCGCCCGGGTCCGGGTTCGCGGCGGCCACCGACGGGGTGGCCTACCAGGCGGCGCACGAGGCGCTGCGCACCGCGTGGGGCGCGGAGCCCGTACACGCGGCCGCGGGTGGATCGATTCCGCTGGTCAACAGCCTGGCCGCAGCCCAACCCGGTGCGGAGATCCTGTTGTTCGGGGCGCAGGACAGCATGTGCAACCTGCACGGGCCCAACGAACGGGTGTTGGTGAGTGAACTGCGCGACGCGGTGGTGGCGGAGGCCGCGTTCTTCACCGCGTACGCCAAGCGGTTCCGGCGCGGCTGAGCACCCGAGCACGACCGCGGTTGTTGTCCGGGCCGTTCGTGTGGCGCCCGTCGAACCACCTCCGTAGCCACCAGCACTCGCAAGGAGCAGCGCGTGAGTACCGACCAAGCCCCGGCCGCGGCCGAGGACGAAGCACCCCCGCCCAAGGGTAGGTTCCGGTTTCCCAGCGCGCTGACGGTGCTGGCGATCGTGACGCTCGCGGTGTGGGCACTGACCTTCGCGATCCCGGCGGGCGAGTACCAGCGCGGCGAGGACGGCAAGCCGGTCGCGGGCAGCTACCACCACATCAAGTCGCCGGAGGACTTCGTCCAGCGGCTCAACGACCTGTTCCTGTCGCCGGTCAACGGCTTGTACGGGATCCGGGACACGCAGAGCGGTCAGGTCGGGCCGGACAACACGGGCGATCTGTACGGCAGCGCGGCGGTGTTCCTGTTCGTGCTGGCGATCGGCGCGTTCATCACCGTCGTGTTCGCGACCGGTGCGCTGGATCGGGGCATTGCCCGGCTGGCGCACCGACTGCGCACGCGCGGCGCGGTGTTGATCGCGGCGATCATGACGGTGTTCGCGATCCTCGGCTCGGTCGAGGGCTTCGCCGAGGAGACGCTCGGGTTCTACGGCCTGATCGTGCCGTTGATGCTGGCGCTGGGCTACGACCGGATGGTGGCCACCGGAACCATCATCCTGGGCGCGGGCGTGGGCGTGTTGTGCTCGACGGTCAACCCGTTCGCGACCGGCGTCGCGTCGTCGGCGGCGGGGATCTCGCTGGGCGACGGGATCGTGCTGCGGCTGGCGATGCTGATCGTGCTGACCGCGGTGACCATCCTGTATGTGGTGCGGTACGCCCATCGGGTCAAGGCCGATCCGTCCCGTTCGCTGGTCGGATTCCTGCCGGGGGACCGCGAGGCGGCGGAATCGGCGGCCACCGGCAGCGAGCCGCCCCCGCTGACCCGTACGCACCAGATGGTCCTGGTCGCGGTGACCATCACCTTCGTGTTCATGATCTTCTCGATCATCCCGTGGGCCCAGGTGCTCACCGGCGAAGCGGATGCCACCCCGTACGGCTGGGAACTGGGCTGGTCCTTCGCCCAGTTGGCCGCGATGTTCATCGTGGCGGCGGTGATCGTAGGGGTGTTGGCCCGGCTCGGCGAGAAGAAGCTGGCCGAGACGATCGTCCAGGGCGCGGCCGACTTCATCTCTCCGGCGCTGATCATCATGCTGGCGCGCGGGGTCACCGTCATCATGAACAACGCGCAGGTCACCGACACGGTGCTGCACTCGATGGAGGGCGCGGTCTCGGACGCCTCCTCGGCGCTGTTCGGCATCCTGATCTTCTTGGTGAACCTGCCGCTGGCGTTCCTGATCCCGTCCACGTCGGGGCACGCGACGTTGGCGATGCCGATCCTGGCGCCGCTGGCCGACTTCGCGGATGTGCCGCGGGCGTTGGTGGTGACGGCGTGGCAGTCCGCGTCGGGGTGGATGAACCTGTGGGTGCCCACCACCGCGGTGATCATGGGTGGCGTGTCACTGGCCAAGGTCGGCTACAACCAGTACCTACGGTTCGCGGCGCCGCTGCTCGGGATCTTGTTCGTACTGATCTGCGGGTTCCTGGCATTGGGCTCGGGCTTGTCCTGACCGGGAGGCGACGGGCCCGGCACGCACGGGCCCGTCGGCGACCGGTGACGTCAGGCACGCAGCGACGCGGTGAGGGCGGCCCACGAGGCTGCGCCGATTATGAGGTGGCCGATGGTCGGGGCTTTGCTGTCCCGGACGGGGACGAGCGTGGCGGCGACGCCGACCTCCACGCAGTTTCCGCCTGCTTGGTTGCTGTACGAGGACTTGCGCCAGTCGGCGGGTTGGTATTCGGACCTGGTCATATGTCCCCTGCCATGTATTCGAGCATTTCCAGTGAGAGTACCGGCGGCAGGGCAAGCTGTTGAACGCGTCCGAAGGATGTTTCGTACCGTCGGACATCGGCCGGATCCTCGTACAGGCGACCGTAGTCCGCGCCTTCCGTGTAGGCCGCCGCGGAGCCGTTGGGAAGCGTCAACATCGAAAGCGAGCCGCCCATCGACGGGTGTTCCCCCTCGGCGAAGCACAGCACGTGAACCGTGATCTCGGGCAGGTTCGCCATTGTTCGCAGGTGTCGAAGTTGGGTCACCATGATTTTGCGACTGCCGACCGGTCGCTGAAGCACCGACTCGTCAAGGATCACCGACAGGTCCGGAGTATCGGAGCTCGTCAGGCGCCTTTGCCTCGCCATTCGCAGGCGGACTTGCTTCTCCGTTTCCTCCGGATCCAAGACGGTCCGCAGGAGGGCGCGCGCGTAGTCCTCCGTCTGGAGCAGCCCTGGCACGGCATGCGCCGCGTACTCCCTGATTTGAGTTGCCTTCTCCGCCAGTTCCATGAATCGCGCCACCCAGTTCGGGAAGCTCTCCCGATCCAGGTAGCCCCAGAGGTCAATCAACAACCCCTCCGCCCCCAGAACTCTGTCCAGGTCGGCTGCCTGCTTTGCCGTCGGAGGGTGGCCCAGGGCTCGTTCGATCTGCCCGATGCGCGAGTAGTGCATTCGATCGGCAGCGTGGCCTAGCTCTGTTTGTGTCAATCCCCGAGCCATGCGCAGCAGGGCGACGCGTCGTCCGAACAGAGCAGCGAACGACGCGCCGGGGTTCATCTCGGCGACCAAGATCATCCGTTCTTAAGTCTCGAACCTTAAAAACCTGGGGCCTTTGCACCATAGTTCCGCGTGCCGATGCTTGTTCACAGAGTGGCCGAATCAGTACTGGCGGCAACCGAGAGGACAGGTATGCCCACTCCCGAGAGCTATCCAAAAGACCCCCGCGAGTGGACCACGGACGACGTGGCCCGCTTCTGGAAAGCCAACGCCAAGCGCGCCGTCCGGTGCGAACTCTCCGGCCGGATTGGCACGTTCGCCGCTGTCATCAGCCTTCAGGCGTTCGTGCGCCTCCCCGGCGGCACCGAGTTCCGCACCCATTGCGGCCACCTGCGGGTGCTGGAGGAGGCGGGGCGCGATGTATCGCGAGGGTGACTGGGTGGAACCGGCCAACGAGGCGGTGCGCCGGGTGCGTCACCCCGGACAGATCCTGATGGCGCAACCCCTCCCCGACGGGCACCAAAGGCTCACGGTCCAACCCCCGGGCGGCCGGATCGCCTGGGCGATGCCCTCCGACAGCGTGCGCCCGGCCGAACCCCCGGCCCGGCCCGCCCCCTGAACCGCCGCACCGCAGTCACTGGCCTGGCTGCGGTGCGGCCTTGCCTCCCCACACGGGAAGACCGAATCGGAGGTACGCCGATGAGTGCCCACGACGCACTCGGCCGGATCGGCCACAAGGTCAAACACCAGGACGAGAACCTACGAACAACCCACCCACCCGGCGAAATCGAGCACATCGACCCGCTCACCGCCCAGGCCCGGATCCAACCCTTCGACCCAACCCGCCCCCCATGGACCGCCCCCGTCACCCACCTCGTCCCGGACGACGCCATCTGGTACCCGAGCGACGGCGCACCCCCCGCCAGATCCAAGCCCTTCCCCATTCCCCCCGGCACCCGAGCCCCACGCACCTACGGCTGCTACCGCCTCTGACGACCCGGGGAACATCTGCCCTGTCGCAGGCGCCGCATCGACCGCCGACGCCGACGCCGACGGCACCGGTGGGCGGCACGGCACCCGCTCCACCCACCGGTCCACCCCGGTGGCAGCCGCGAACGCGGGCTACTCTTCGTGCGATCGTGAAGATCACGAACCACGGGGGTGGCGAACGCATGAGAACACGATGGCGTGGCTGGACGGCCGTACTGGCCATGACATTCACCGCAGGCTTCGCGGGGGTGCCTGCCGCGCGCGCTCATACGACGGATCCCAGTGATCCGCAGGCGAGTGCGGCGACGCGCGACGTGCGGGACTGGTTGACGCATCTGCCCAACCGGGCGCAGAACCGGGTGGTGTCCGGGCAGTTCGCCGGGTACAGCGGGAAGACCTTCTCGTTGGCCCAGGTGGACGAGCTGAAGGCGCAGACCGGTGCCAATCCGGGGCTGCTGGGCTGCGACTACGGGCACGACGGAAACGCGATCGACCACACCTGCAACGCGACGCTGAAGGACTGGTCGGCCGCCGGCGGCCTGGTCACGGTCAGCGCCCACCTGCCCAATCCCGATCAGCCGGACTGGAACGGGCTGTTCACCAAGTTGCCGACCTTCGACCGGCTCACCGACCGGAGCACCGCCACCGGACAGAGCTGGCACGCGGAGTTGGATCGGGTCGCCGAGGGTCTGCGCGAACTCGCCGACGCGAACGTGCCGGTGCTGTTCCGGCCGCTGCACGAGATGAACGGCGACTCGTTCTGGTGGAGCGCGCAGGACCCGCAGACCTTCGCCGAGGTGTGGCGGGACATGTACACCTACCTGACCGACGTCAAGGGCCTGCACAACCTGCTGTGGGTGTACGCGCCGGACTGCAACTACGGCAAGCGCTCGTCCTACTACGCGGGCGGCGCGTACACCGACGTGGTCGGCCTCGACTGCTATGTGCGCGAGCCCGCCGCGGTCCAGGGATACGACGAACTGGTCGCGCTGGGGAAGCCGTTCGCGTTCGCCGAGATCGGTCCGCGCAGCGGTCCCGGTGGTTCGATCGAGGTGCCGCTCGACTACGGGAAGTGGATCGACGCGATCCGCACCCGATTCCCGGCCACCGCCTACTTCATGGCGTGGAACGACCAGTGGCGTCCGACCGCCAACATCGGCGCGGGCCGACTGATGAGCGACCCGTGGACGATCGTGCGCGGCGAGATCGCGACCGCGGCGCGCACCGAGGGCGCACCCGCGCCGGTCGGCACACCCGTTCCGCTCGCCGACTTCGAAACCGACACCCAGGGCTGGGGCGGCTATCGCGTGCTCGCCGGACCGTGGTCGGTGACCGAATGGGCCGCGCAGGGCAGCCGGTCCCTCAAGGCGGACATCGACCTCGCGGCACCGGAGGCCTACCTGAACCGGGTCACGCCACGCGATCTGTCCGGCTACCGCGCGCTCACCGCGACCGTGCGCACCGCCGAGTGGGGCAACCACGCGGCCGGAACCACCGCCAAGCTCTATGTGCGCACCGGCGCCGGGATGACCTGGTACGACGGGGGAGCGGTCCGGATCGGCCCGGACGGCGCCGTGTTGCGTCTGGATCTCGGCCGGGTCGCCGACCTGCGGGACGTGCGCGAGCTCGGCGTGCTGTTCAACTCGGCACCGGGCGCGAGCGGACGAACAGCGGTGTACGTGGACGACGTTGCCGCGATCGCACCGCCGACCGTGTTGTCCGGCTTCGAGTCCGGGACGGACGGCTGGACCGGATACCTGACCGGGACCGCGCCGGCGAGCAGCACCGAATGGGCGAGCGAGGGCACCCGTTCGCTGCGCGCCGAGATCGACCTGGCGGCACCCGAGTCCTACCTGAACCGACGGGCCGTCCTCGACCTGACGGGACGCCGGGTACTCGCCGCCACGGTCCGTGCCGGCGCCTCGGGCGGCACCGCCAAGCTCTACGTCAAGACCACCGCCTCGAACACCTGGTACGACGCGGGCGCCGTCCCGCTGGGCCCCGAACCCCGCACGCTCACCCTCAACCTGGCCGCCGTGGGCTCCCTCCACGACGTCCGGGAGATCGGCGTGCAGTTCGAGCGCCGAGACGGCGGGTCCGGCACGGCTCCGATCTTCGTCGACGAGGTCACGGTGCGCTGATCGGGCGGCGATCAGGCGCCGATCGGCCACGTGCGGGCCGAGCCCGGGACCGGCGCGCCGGTGCGTCGGTCCCGGGGGTGTGGGGGTGTGCGGTCAGGGGCCGGGTCAGGCGGGTTCGATGGCGCGCCCCGGCTCCGGTGCCCCCGCCGTCTCGGCCACGTCCGCCGCCTCGGCGGCCCACTTCGCCTCGACCGCCCGTTGCACCTCGGCCAACCGGTCGAGCAGGGCCGGCGGCAGCGGGCCGACCAGGGTGCCGGCGAAGGCGTGTCGCAGGGCGGCGGCGCGCATCTCCGCGACCAGGGTCTGGGTGACGGTGCCCGGGACGACCCAGCCGCCGTGCAGGTGGCCGAGCACCCGCAGGCCGGCGGCGGGCACGTCGGCCGCGCGCAGCCGGGCCAGGTACTCCTCGGCCTGGTCGCGCAGCGGGTCGTGCTCGGCGACGAAGATCAACGCCGGGGGCCAGCCCCGACAGATCGCTGCCGTGCAGTGGCGAGACCAGCGGATCGGTGGCGTCGGCGGAGTCGGCCAGGTAGTGCCGGGTGAATGTGTTGAACTCGGCGGGCGTCAGGCCCGGTTTGCGCGGTGCGCCGGGCACGACCGGCTCCTCCGCCATCGGCGTCAGGTCTACGGCGGCGGCGTCGAGCACCTGGAGGCTGGGCTGTGGCAGACCCCGATCGCGCAGCGCCAGGCACATCGCGGCGGCGAGGTTGCCGCCCGCACTGGCGCCGCCGATCGCCACCTTGGTCGCGTCGATGCCCAATGCGGCGGCGTTCTCCAACAGCCACGCGTAGGCGGCGAGGCAGTCCTCCAGCGGGGTGGGGAAGGGGTGTTCGGGGGCGAGCCGGTAGTCGACGTTGACCACGGCACACGGGACGAGCGAGGCGACCGGTCCGCACTCGGCCTCGGCGGTGTCCAGATTGCCCAGCACCCAGCCGCCGCCGTGCAGGAAGAAGTAGGCGGGAACCGGGGTTTCCGGCTGCTTGGGCCGCAACACCCGTACGGCGATGGTGCCGTCGGTGACCGGCACCAGGTGCTCGGTGACCTCCGGGTCGGGACCGTACGGGAACTTGACCAGGGTCATCACGGCGGCCGACTGCGCGCGCCGCACGCTCAGGTCGGCGCTCTCGGGCCGGGCCCCGGCGGCGACACGCTCCAGGAGCCGACGCACGGGCGGGTCGATGATCATGGGCTTCTCCTTCGCTGAACCGGCCGTCGAGGCGAGGCCGGTGGGGTCACCGTTGGCAGTGGCAGTGGCAGTGGCAGTGGCAGTGGCAGTGGAAGGTGCCGGAGTCCGGTCCGACGCCTGCTCGGGGGCGGCGTCGTTCTCGTGCAGGGCGTCGATCCGCCCGGTGGTGATCACCCGCCGATAGGCGCGTGCGCTGGGGTGGACGATCCGACGCAGGTCGTCGTCGCGGTCGATGCCGACCAGCCCGAAGCGGGGCCGATAGCCGTGCGTCCACTCGAAGTTGTCGAACGCGGACCAGTGCAGGTAGCCGCGCACGTCCACGCCGTCGGCGAGCGCGGCCCGTACCGCCCGCAGGTGGCTGTCCAGATAGCCGACACGCTCGGTGTCGTCGGTGGTGGCGATGCCGTTCTCGGTGACGTAGATCGGCAGGCCGGTGACCTTGCCGGCCTGGCGCAGCATCTCGGTCAGGCCCCCGGGGTAGACCTCCCAGCCCATCTGGGTCGTGGGCGCGCCCGGCGGCGCGTTGCCGAGGTCGGAGTGCTCGGCGGCGGCGTCCGCCCGGGCGCGCGTGTAGTACTGGACGCCGACCCAGTCGCCGGGGTCGGCGGTGTCGCGCAGGTGCTCCAGGTGCCGCTGGACGAGCACGTCCCGGAACCAGTCGGCGAGTTCGGCGTCCTGCGGGCTGTCCGGGTCGGCCGGTTGGATGAACGGGAGTTGCAGGCACACGCCCGCCCGGGTGTCCGGCGAGGTCGCCCGCAGCGCGGCCACCGCGGCGTCGTGCGCACGCATCAGCGTGTGGTTGACCGCGACGGTCTCGCCCCGATCGCGGTGCCCCGGTGGGTGGTTGCCCTTGAGGTAGCCGTTGAACGCGACGATCTGCGGCTCGTTGATCGTGCACGCGAACGGGATCCGGTCGCCCAGGCGGCGCCCGACCTCCGCGGCGAAGGCGCCGAAGACCTCGGCGGCGTCGTCGGCGAGCCAGCCGCCGCGCGCGGCGAACCAGCGCGGCAGGGTGAAGTGGTGCAGCGTGACGAACGCGGTGATGTCGTGCCCGCGCAGCCCGTCGAGCACCCGGGCGTAGTGGTCGAAGGCGGCGAGGTCCCACACCCCGGGCCCGAGGGCCAGCCGGGACCACTCGATCGACAGGCGGTGCGCGTTGTGCCCGAGTTCGGCCAGCAGCGCGATGTCGGCGGGCCGGCGCTCCCACTGGGCGATCCCGGGACCGCTGACCTCGGCGGTACGCCCGGCGTTCTCCCAGTCGACCCAGTCGACCCAGTCGTTGTCGACCTGACCGCCCTCGACCTGATGGGCCGCGGTGGACGCGCCCCACAGGAAGTCCGTCGGGAAGTCCCGATCACCACCTGCGTCGCGCTGCTGATCGGCGTACCCACCGGACTCGTCGCCGGCTACGTCGGCGGCCGATGGGACGCGGTGTCGAGCTGGGTCGCCGACGTGTTCCTCGCGCTGCCCGGCATCGTGGTGCTGCTCGCCCTGGTCGCGGTGCACGGCCCCGGCCTGGCCGTGTCGATGATCGTGCTCGGCGTGCTCACCGCCGCGCCGGTCTTCCGCCTGGTCCGCGGCGAGGTGCGGCGCGTGCGCGGCGAACCGTACGTGGACGCCGCGCGCGTCGCGGGCCTGTCCGACCTGCGGATCATGCGCCGACACATCCTGCGCGTGGTGCGAGTCCCGATCATCACCCAGGCCTCGCTGATCTTCGGCCTGGCCATGATCATCGAATCCGGCATCGCCTTCCTCGGCCTCGGCGAGGCCGACCGGGCGAGTTGGGGCGCGATGCTGGGCGACGCCTCCACACACGTCTACGACACCGCCCTGCTGTCGGTGTGGCCCGGCGCGGCGATCACGCTGACCGTCCTCGCGGTCACCCTGCTGGGCGCGGGCCTGCGCGACGCGTTCGGCGACGCGCCCCGGCCGGTCCGGACACCGCGCCGCCGGGCGATCCGAGGGGCGGCGCGCGGACCGGTCCGGGCGGCCGAGGCGGCCCCGGCCGGCGAGGCGGCGCCGGCGGGGCCGACGACGGTCGGCACCGACGTACTCCTCGCGGTCGAAGGACTGCGGGTGGCCTACCCCACCCCCGACGGCGAGGCCGCCGTCGTCGACACGGTCTCGCTCAGCGTGCACCGGGGCGAAATCCTCGGTCTGGTCGGCGAATCGGGGTGCGGCAAGACCCAGACCGCGCTGGCCGTGCTGCGTCTGCTGCCCGCGGGCGGCACGATCCGCGCCGGCCGGGTCGAGTTCGACGGGCAGAATCTCGCCGCGCTGTCCGAACGCGGCGTCAACGCGCTGCGCGGGCGCCGGATCGGCTACATCCCGCAGGACCCGATGTCCAACCTCGACCCGAGCTTTCGGATCGGCAGCCAACTCACCGAGCCGCTGCGCGCCCACCTCGGCCTCTCCCGCGACGCGGCCCGCCGACGCGCGCTGGAACTGCTGGACCGGGTGGGCATCACCGACCCGCCCCGGGTGTTCGACGCCTACCCGCACCAGATCTCCGGCGGCATGGCCCAGCGCGTGCTGATCGCGTGCGCCGTCGCGTGCGAGCCCGACCTGCTGATCGCCGACGAGCCCACCACCGCGCTCGACGTCACCGTCCAGGCCGAGATCCTCGACCTGCTGCGATCGCTCCGGCGCGAGCACGACATGGGCGTCGTACTGGTCACCCACGACCTCGGCGTGGTCGCCGACCTGTGCGATCGGGTCGCGGTGATGTACGCGGGCGAGATCGTCGAGACGGCGACCTCGGCGGACCTGTTCGCCCGACCGGCCCACCCGTACACGGCCGCGCTGTTGGCCGCGATCCCGCCCGCCGAGGGCGGCACCGACCGGGGCCCGCTGCGCACCATCCCGGACCGGGTGCCCTCGGTCCGGGACCGGCCCACCGGTTGCCGATTCGCGCCGCGGTGCGCGTACGCCGCGCCCGAATGCGCCGTCCACCCGCAACCGAGCAGCCACGGAACCGGCGCGGTGCGCTGCGCCCGGGTGCGGAACGAGGTGATCGCATGGGCACGTTGAGGCCGGAACCCGACGCGGCGGCGTCGAACGGCACGAAGTCCGCTCCCGGTCCGCTCCTGCGCGTCGAGAACCTGGTGGTCGAATACCGCACCGCCGGTCGGCGCAAGCCGCCGCTGCGGGTGCTGCACGAGGTGAGCCTGGACGTGCGTCCCCACGAAACCGTCGGTCTCGTCGGCGAATCCGGCTCGGGCAAGACCACGCTGGGCCGCGCGGTGCTCGGCCTGGTCCTGGTCGCGTCGGGCACGATCGCCTTCGACGGAAGCCTGATCGACGGCCTGGCCCGGCGCGCCCGGCGCGCGCTGAGCCGGGACATCCAGGTGATCTTCCAGGATCCGTACGGTTCGCTGAACCCGTCGATGACCATCGGCGACATCCTCACCGAACCGCTCACCGCCGGGCGCACGCACAGCCGAGCCGCCGCCCGGGCAAGGATCGGCGAACTCCTGGACGCGGTGGGCCTGCCGGCGGACTCGGCGGACCGGCTCGCCCGCGAGTTGTCCGGCGGACAGCGCCAACGGGTCGCCATCGCCCGGGCCCTCGCGCCCGGGCCGCGCCTGATCATCTGCGACGAGCCGGTCAGCGCGTTGGACCCGTCCACCCGGGCCCAGGTGCTCAACCTGCTCGTCGAGCTCCAGCAACGCACCGGCGTGGCCTACCTGTTCATCGCGCACGACCTGTCGGTGGTGGGCCATGTCAGCGACCGCGTCGCGGTGATGTCGAAGGGCGCGATCGTCGAATGCGACTCCGCACGGCGGATCACCACCGATCCCGCGCACCCGTACACGCGCAACCTGCTGCTCGCCGCACCGGTGCCCGATCCGGCGCGGCAGGCCGACCGCCGGGCCGCGCGACATCGGCTCGTGCGGGAGGGCGCGCCGCGGTGATCGGCCGGGTGCGATCGCGGCGGGCGGCACCAGGGTCGGCGCCGGCGGGTATGCGGATCACGCCCGGATCGTCGGCGGCGGCGTCAGGCCCGCTGTTGGTGGTGCGTGAGCAGTCGGGTGAGCAGGCGGGTCAGGGTCTGCCTGTCCTCGCCCGAGAGCGGTTGCAACAGGTCGTCCTGCACCCTGTCGAGCGTTCGATTCATGCGTCGCAGTTGCTGCCGGCCCGCGGTGGTGAGGGTGACCCTGTTGCGCCTTCGGTCGTCGGGGTCCGGCGTGCGCTCGACGTATCCCGCCTCGGCCAGTTCGTTGACCGCCGCCACGACGTCGCTTCGGTCCATGGTGCACCGGCGACCGAGTTCGACCTGGCTGGCCGTCCCGAACTCGTCCAGTGCGGCCAGGATCCGGTAGTGGTACCCGCGCGCGCCCACCTCCCCGAAGCCCTCGGACGCCAGGCGGTGGGCGTGCACCGCCACCTGGGTGAGCAGCCAACTCGGCTTCGCGGCCATCTGCGCGGGGGTCTGTTCCACGACCGCCACGATACATCGTTGGCGTAGCCAATGAATCCCGATATGGTTGGCGTCGCCAATGTTGGACTCGCCAACGTAAAGGGATGCCATGTCCACGAATACCCTGATCGCCGATCGCATCGAGATCGCCGACCTGTTCAGCCGCTTCGCGCGCCTGCTCGACGATCGGCGGTGGGAGGACGCGGACACCGTCTTCGCCGACGACGTGACGCTGCACACGCCGCGCGGAGGCGGGGGCGAGATCCGCGGCCTCGAGCAGGTGGTCGGATTCCTGCGCCGGGCCGATGCCGAGGCTGTGGGGGAGTACACCCAGCATGTGACCACCGACCTGCTGGTGGACGTCGACGGCGACCGGGCCACCGCCTCGGCGAACTCGCTCGTGTACTTCTACCGCGAGGGCCGCGCCCCCCACCTGACCAGCGGCCTGCGCCTGACCTACACCGTCGTGCGCACGGCGGCCGGTTGGCGCCTCCACGAGGGGTGGACCGAACTCGCCTGGAGGCGGGAGAACTGATCCCTGCCCCGGGCGCCGCACGTGCCGAGGGCGAGCCGCGCGGGTGGGCCTGGTCGCCGGCCCGTTCGCGCGACCCGAAGTGCGGGATGCGCGGAGGATTCGGCCCGGACACGGACCGATCCGGATAATGACCGCGTTGCAGCCGTCCGTTCGTACGACCCCCGAGGAACGCCCCCATGCGCAAGACTGTCCGCCGCCTCGCCGTTGCCGTCATAGCCCCCGCGGTGTTGCTGGTGTCGGGCTGCGGTTCCGATTCGGGCGATTCCGACTCGCCCGGCTTCGTCCCGGGCGGCGCCGGCGACACCGCGGCGAACGGCGGCCCCGTAGCCGCTCCGTCGAAGCCCGCGGCCAAGGAACGGCAGGTGCTCAGCGGCACACAGCTCGCCGCCGCGCTGGTCACGACGCAGGAGCTGCCGGGCCGTACCGCCACGCCGGACCGCGTGTCGCAGGGGTCGGAGATGAGCGAGAGCAACACCGGCCAGGACGGCGCCGGGCCGTGCCAACCGCTGTACGACCTGCTGGGCGGCACCGACTGGTACGTCGCCGAGGACCGCAACCTCCCGGCTCTGTTCACCTCCACCAAGGTGCGCGAGAGCGGCCGGGCCGACGATCAGCAGTCCGGCTACGAGATCGGCCTCAGCCAGCACCGGAGCTCCCGGGCCCAGGCCCTCATCCAAGGCGCGCGCAACGCCCTGCCGGAGTGCGGAGGGAACGAGAACTCCCGCGGATTCAAGGCGGGGACCGACCCCGGTTTCGGCGACGACTCGCTGACCATCGTCGTCCCCACCGAGGCGGGCAGCGCGACGTTCTCGTACGTGCGCAGCGGCAGCGTGCTCATCCACGTCGCACCCGTGAGCTCGGCCGCCACGCTGCGCACGCTCAAGGCCCCCGCCGCACCGGAAACCCTGCTGCGCACCCAGTACGAGAAACTGCTCCGAGCGCAGACGACCTGACCCCGGAGGGTGTTTCCGAGGGTGTGTTCGGGCACGTCGTCGGCCGCGGGCGGGGGAATCGGCCGCGGGATTGCGGGGGTTCGTCGGTTGACGGGGGTGGGGTCAGATTTCGACGACGGCCGCGGCCACCGCTCCCGCGCCGCCGAGCGAGCCGAGTAGGACGCGGGTGCCGGTTGGATGGTTCGACTCGAGGACCATGCGGGTTGCGATGAGCAGGCCCGCGGCTCGGGGGTGGCCGGTTTCCGGGCCGATGTCGGTGACCCGGTGGTGCTGGAGGCCGAAGTGGCGGCGGAAGGCCCGGCTCGTCTCGGCGGACGGCGTGCGCAGGGCGACGTGGTCGATGGTCGACCACGCGATCCCGGCCTGGCGCAGCGTCTGTGCGATCACCGCGGAGACCGCGATCGGCGCGTCCCACAGGCATTCGCCGTGGTGCTCCCGCCAGGAGGCGCTGACCCGGTCCGCCATCGTGGCCACCGCGGACCACCCCGGTTCGTGGTGACGTATCTCGCCGACCGCCCCGACTCGCGTTCCACCACCCGCCCCGACCCGCGCACGTGCCGGCCCGGGGACCCGGACGTCCGGGTGCGGACGCGTACCGGCCCGGTGGTCGCGCGCGGACACGGCCGGCAGGCGATGCCGGATCAGCCCCTTCTCCAGCACCAGTCCCGCCGCCGGGGTCACAGCCAGTCGTTGCGGCGGAACGCCCGGAACATCAACGAACACGCGGTGACCATGACCACCAGCACGGCGGGGTAGCCGTACGTCCACCTCAACTCGGGCATGTGGTCGAAGTTCATCCCGTAGATCCCGACGATCAGCGTCGGGACGGCCAGGATGGCCGCGATGGCGGCGATCTTGCGCATGTCGGTGTTCTGCCGGACGGTCACGCCGGCCAGGCTGGCCGAGAGGATGCCGTCCAGCAATTCGTCGAACGCGGCCAGCCGCTCGCGGACCTGGGCCAGGTGGTCGGCGACGTCGCGCAGGTAGGCGTCGAAGCCGGTGCCGACACCGGGCAGCGTGCCGCCGGAGAGTCGCTCCAGCGGTCGGGCCAGCGGCAACACCGCGCGCTTGAACTCGATCAGTTCGCGCTTGAGCTGGTAGATGCGCTCCGCGTCGTTGCTCGGCCGGGGCGCGAAGACGTCGACCTCCAGCCGCTCGAAGTCGTCCTCGACCTTGTCCGCGACGCGCAGGTAGTCGTCGACGACCCGGTCGGTGATGGCGTGTACGACCGCGGCCGGCCCGTGCGCGAGCATCGCCGGGTCGGCCTCCAGCGACTGGCGCAGCTCGACCAAGGGCGGCGCGCTGCCGTGCCGGACCACCACGACGAACTTCTCGCCGGCGAAGACCATGATCTCGCCGGTGTCGACCACCTCGCTGGTCGCGGTGAGCGCGTCGTGCTCGACGTACACGATGGTCTTCAGGACCAGGAACAACGTGTCGTCGTAGTACTCCAGCTTGGGTCGCTGGTGGGCCTCGACCGCGTCCTCGACGGCCAGCGGGTGCAGGTCGAACGCGTCGGCGATGCCGGCCAGGTCCTCGGCGAGCGGGGCGTACAGTCCGATCCACACGAACGAGTCCTCGCCGGCCTCGGCCGCGTCCAGAGCGTCGCGCAGTGCCACCTTGCCCGGCCGCCGCACGCCCTTGTCGTACAGCGCGCAGTCCACCACGACGGGCGCGCGCGAGGCCCCGGCGTCGGGCGTCGGTACCGCGCCGCTGCCTTGCCGGAATCGCCTGGGCGTGCGCCACGAGCTCATGGGTCCTGCTCCCGGATCGAGGGTGTCCCCGCCGATGGTAGGCGCCGCCGACGCCTGCGGTGCGGGGAGCGGCGGATCGGTGCGCGGAATCGGGCGCACCGCACGCGGAGTGAGCAGCCGAGTCGACGCCGCGGTGAACGCGGAGTGAACGCAAGGCCCGGCCGGGACAGGCCGCCGGCTCCGCCGCACCCCGGCGTGTTGCTAGATTGGCCCCGCCGCAAGTGACTGCGGCTTCCGCCTATTTTGGGGATCCCGTGCCGCACAGCACCACCGTGTCCATTCCGGAAATCGACCTCGCGGCCGCTCGGGCGGAGTATGCCGCCCTGGCGGCCGAGGGACTGCGCCTCGACCTCACCCGAGGCAAGCCCTCGCCGCAGCAGTTGGACCTGGTCAACGACCTGCTCACGCTGCCCGGCGGGGAGGACTTCAAGGCCGCCGACGGCACCGACTGCCGCAACTACGGCGGGCTCAACGGTCTGCCCGAGCTGCGCGCGATCTTCGCCGACCTGCTCCAGGTACCGGCCGGCCAACTGCTGGCCCTGGGCAACGCGAGCCTGACGCTGATGCACGACGTGATCGCCAACGCGCTGCTGTCCCGGGTGCCCGGGGCGGAGCGCCGCTGGGTGGACGAGCCCGAGGTGCTGTTCCTGTGCCCGGTGCCCGGCTACGACCGGCACTTCGGCGTGCTGGAGCGGTTCGGCATCGGCATGGTGTCGGTTCCGCTCACCGGCGCGGGTCCGGACATGGACCAGGTGGAGGCGCTGGTCGCCGCCGACCCGAGGATCAAGGGCATGTGGTGCGTGCCCAAGTACAGCAACCCCAGTGGGGAGACCTACAGCGACGAGACGGTGCGTCGGCTGGCCGCGATGTCGACGGCGGCGCCGGACTTCCGGCTCTTCTGGGACAACGCGTACGCCGTGCACCACCTGACCGACACCCCGGTCGAGCTGCTGTCGATCCTGGACGCGTGCGCCGAGGCCGGGAACCCGGACCGGGCGTTCGTCTTCGGCTCGACGTCGAAGATCAGCTACGCGGGTGCCGGCGTCGCGTTCGTCGGTGCGTCCGAGGCCAACGTCGCCTGGCTGACCGGGCTGCTGGCCAAGCAGACGATCGGCCCGGACAAGATCAACCAGCTCCGGCACGTGCGCTTCTTCGGCGACACCGAGGGCGTGGTGGCGCACATGCGGCTGCACCGCGACCTGCTCGCGCCGCGGTTCGAGGCGGTCTACGAGGAGCTGGAGCGCGAGCTCGGCCCGCTGGGCATCGCCACCTGGACGCGTCCCGAGGGCGGCTACTTCGTCAGCCTGGAGGTGCCGGACGGCTGCGCCGCCGAGGTGGTGCGGCTGGCCAAGGAGGTCGGCGTCGCGCTGACCCCGGCGGGTGCGGCCTTCCCCGGTGGGAACGACCCGCGCGACCACCAGATCCGGCTGGCGCCCAGCTACCCCACGGTCGACGAGGTCCGCCGCGCGATGCGAGCCGTCGCGATCTGCGTCAAGCTGGCCGCCGCCGAGGCCGCCGCGGCCTGACCCCACCCGCCCCGTCGCACCGCCCCACCGAGTGGACCGGCGCGACGGGGCGGACGGCGCGCGCGTGCCTTCGGCGGGACCGGGGGTTGGGCGCTCGTGGTTTCGGATCGCCACCGGCCGACGGCGACCGCGATCCCGCGTCGGCGCCCGGTCGAGGTCCACGGGCGCAGGTCCGCGTCGTGACCGCCCCTCCCGGACGGCTCGCCGCACGGCGTACGCCGTACGGCGCGCTGTGCGCTCGCTCGGATCCCTGTCTCCGCCCGGCGTGCTCGCCCGATGGACGCGAGGAGCAGCCCCGCGGTCGGCACCACGCCCGGAATGCCGCGGTCCGCGTCGGGCCCGCGCACGACCCGGCCGCACCGCGCGAGCATCGCCGCCCCGGGTGCCGGCTCCACCGGACCGCAGCCGCTCGGCGCCGGCCTCGCTTGCGACCGAGCCCGCGCCGCGCGTTCTCGTCGGGCCCGGATACCGGATCGCACGTCTGCGCCCCGGTCGGCACAGCCCGTTCGACCTCCCCGAGCGCGGCCGCCCGGGACCGGCCCGACCGTAGCCGAACCCGCGCCGCCGTCGGTCTCCCCGGCCCGGGAGCCGAACCGGACGCTCGCGCCGGCGACGCCCAGTCGGTTTCGCGGGTCGTGGTCGCGCGGGATCCGCTCCGGCCGGGGTGTCCTTGACGACGTGTTGTGTCGGTGGGCCCGGTATCCGAGGGGCGCCGATGCCGGTGATTGCGGCCCGGGCGCGATGTGGGCGGCTGAACGGGTGAACTTTTGTTGCCCGGCCGACCAGTTGGGGAGGGACCCCTCGGAACGAGGTTCCACCGCGCCCCGGTTGTGTCGCCGGCCGATCGAGGGTGAGGGTCCACTGATCACGAACTCGCCCGCGTGGAGGGTTCGTTGCCCGGGAATCGGAGAGCATCGATGCGCTTACTCGAACACTTCGGCCGAATCACCCTGACCGTCGGTGTCGCCCTCGCGCTGGGCGTCACCTGCGTCACGAGTGCCCAGGCCGCCACCGGGACGCTGACCTACGTGTCGGTGACCGGGGACGACTTCACCCTGTCCGATCCGGAGAACGGGGAGTGCTACCTGCTGTTGCACGGAGCCACGTGGGTGGACAACGGCACGGATACCCACGCGCAGTTGTACGGCGATCGGGGTTGTGAGGAACCCATGGCATCGCTCCCGCCGGGCACGGCGGGGGGCTTCGATCCGACGGTGCCGCACAGCGTGCAGTTCGGGTGATCCGACCGGGTGCCGGGGAGGGGGCGTGCACGGACGCGCTCTTCCCGGTACCCGGTGGCGGGTGGCGGGTGGCGGGTGGCGGGTGACCGGTGGCCGGTGGTGGTTTGCGGGTTGCTTGACGCTGTTAGGCTAACGGTGTTAGCTTTGCGGTGGAGGACATCGCCGCACGGATGCATGGGGGAAGAAAATGACGGAGTTCCTGGAGGTCGACGGGGGCCGGCTCGCCTACGACGTGAGCGGGGAGGGTCGATTGATCGTGCTCTCGCACGGCATGGGCGACAACAGATCGGCCTACCGTGAGGTCGCCGAGCAACTGAAGGCGGCCGGCTACCGGGTCGCCCGCGCGGACCTGCGCGGCCACGGCGAATCCACCGTCGGATGGGCCTCCTACACCCGTACCGACACCGCCGGCGACCTGCTCGCGCTGATCCGCCACCTGGGCGGCCCCGCCGTGATCGTCGGCCACTCCTTCTCCGGCGGCTCAGCCACCATCGCAGCCGCGCGGGAGCCGGAACTGGTCGACGCGATCGTGGAGATCGCCCCGTTCACCCGCGCCCAGAAGATCGACGCCAAGGCCCTGCTGCGCAACGGCCGCTACCGCAAGGGCATGACCCTGCTCATGGGCACCGCCGTACTGCGCAATATCGGCCTGTGGAAGCGCTACCTCGATCACGCCTACCCGGGCACCAAGCCCGCCGGCTACGCCGCACACGTCGCCACCTTGGACACCGAACTGAGCCGGCCGGGCCGGATGGCCGTGGTCGCCAAGATGGGCCAGTCCGCGCCCACCGATGCCGGCGCCGTGCTGGGCGACATCCGCTGCCCGGCCCTGGTGATCGAGGGCACGCTCGACCCCGACTGGCCCTCCGCCGAGGCCGAGGGCGCGGCCATCGTCGCGGCCATGCCCGAGGGCCTGGGCCGACTCGAACTGGTCGAGGGCGCGGGCCACTACGCCCACGTGCACTTCCCCGACCGCGTCGCGGAAGCCATCCAAACCTTCCTCGCCGCCGAGGCCCACAACTGACCGACCGACCCCCCGGCCGTGCGCGGTGACCTCCCGTCCCGATCCGTCGTCCGCACCCCGACCCCACCCCGATCCCGAACGCGGCATCCCCGGGCCCCAACCGGGTGAAGACACGCCCTGACCCTCGGCGAGTACGCCCCACAGCGCGGGATCCTCGAAGCCCAGAGCCCACAGGCCGCTGCCTCGCACACCGTATGCGCGCATGGTCGCCAGATGGGCGGCGGCACCGTTCGCGTCCTGGTACCAGACCTCGTGGGTCTGTCCTTGGTCGACGTAGGTGAAGTGCGGGGTGCCGGATTCGGGGTCGAGGCGGTACTCCGCCTTCTTGTCCAGGCGCAGCGCCTCCGCCTCCAGGGTGGTCACGTGTTCGGCGCGGTCGGTGGAACCGACGGTCCAGTCCCAGCCGTACGCCGGCAACGCGACCTCGATCCGGTCGACCGGGACGGCGTTCGTGGCGTGGCGGAGGAACTCGTCGTACCACGCGAGCGAGGACAGCGGTCCGGGTGCGCCCTCGGCGTGGTGGAGGTTGTAACCCATGATCCGCAGGCGGTCGACGACGCCGCCCAGGTGCGCGTAGTCGTAGGCGTGCCCGGAATCGCGGGTGTGGGGCATCACGGTGATCACGCACTGCTTGTCGATGGCGTGGAGGCGCCGACACAGTTCGGTGGCGAGGGCGTTGTAACCGCGGCGGACTCGCTCGCGCAGGTCTTCGTCGTCGGTCTCGGCCATGCGTTCGTAATCCAGGTCGATGCCGTCGTAGCCGGGGCTCTCGGCGAGGCGGACGAGAGTGTCCACGTGTGCCGTACGGCGGGTCGGATCGTCCATGAGGTCGGCCATGGCCCGGGCGTCGAGGGTCTCGGTCACGGTGGGCACGACCTTGACGCCCCGGGCGTGGAGGCCCTCGACGATGCGCTGGTCGCCCGCGCCGGGATGGGGACCGACGGTGGTCTCGGACGTGGCTTGGTACCAGAACGGACTGACGGTGTGCAGTTGGTCGGCGTGCGCGAGCGCGTCCTGGTAGGCGGCTTCGCCGCCCCAGTAGGGCAACCAGGCCGAGGTGACCCGCACCGGTGCCGGTGCCGGCACCGGCACCGGCACCGGTGCCGACGCCGACGCCGACGCGGCGGATGGAGCGAGTCGAGAGCCCGTCGCGACGGAGTCGGTGCCGGCGCCCGCGGCACCGGTCGTCAGTACGAGGGCGGCGGCAAGGACGCCCGCGAAGCGACTGCGCGTGGCCGAGGCTGTTCTCATGCTCCGACCCTGTTGCACACCGGCGGTATCCGAGGCACCCGGCCCGCCGACGAAGGCCGGAATCGGACCGATCGGCGCAACCGACCCCCCACTTCAGGACCGCGCGACCTCGCGGCCGTGCCGTCGCAGTGCCTGGGCGGTCCGGGACGCCTGGGCGGCGATCGCGGGGATACTGGAGGTGATGAACGACCCGCCGCCCGCCAGGTCCCCGACCACGTGCACGTGCGGGTCGACGGGGACCAGCCCGCCGGCCGGGTGGAGTGTGGCCAGGCCGGTGTCCACCAGGGAGCGCACCAGTTGCCCGGCCGCGGTGGGGACGGCCTGCGGTGCCGGGTTCACGGCGTTGACGACGGTCGTCACGGTCCGCTCGCCACCGCCGGTGCGCACCCGGAACCGCCCGCCGACCGGCTCGATCGCGTCGACACCGCGGCTGACGGCGAGTTGGCCGGAATCCAGCAGCCCCAGCAGGATGGACGCGTTCACCGGAACCATGGGCGACACCACGCTGTTGATCGTGCGCACGTGGCCCCGCAGCCACGTGCGGTCGGACTCGGGCAACAGCCGCCAGGCGTAGGGGCCGACGCTGTGCGCCGCCTCCTGCAGGGCGCGGCGGCCGACTCGCGGATCGTCGACGGCGGCGATCTGACGCCGGAGGCGCCGGGCCGGATCCTCGGTTGCGGAGCTGCGCAGCGCGGCGGCGAATCCATCGAAATCCTCGCCCGCTTCGGCCAGTTCGGCGCGCAACAGGCCGATGAGGTCGTCGAGCGAGACGTACCCGCGCGCCCTGTGCAGTTCGGTCACCCGGTCGGCGGTCATGTGCCGCGGGCGCCTGTCGGTCGGGCGCTGCCAGACGTGCGGCAGCACCCCGCCGCGCGAGAGCATGGTGATTCGACCCGTGTGGCCGCGTGCGGCCAGCGCCACGACCACGTCCACGGCGGTCAGGCCACTACCGACGACCGCCACTTCGTCCTCGGCCCGAACACCGTCGAGTGTCTCGGCGAGCGGGTAGGGGTCGGCCGTGAAGCCGGGATTGCCGGCGAGGCCGTAGAGGTCCGCGGGTGTTCCACCGCCCACGCACAGCGCCACGTCGGTGACTTCGTGTTCCCGCGCGTCGTGTGTACGCAGGACGATACGGCCCGCGGAACGCGCGGCCCCGGTCACCCGGGCGCGCACGAGGCGGACCGCGCAGCCGTGTTCGCCCAGGGCCGCCGTGGCCTTCTCCGCCGTGTGCGCGAGGTACTCGCCGTAGAGCGCCCGGGGGACCAGCGGGCGGCCCAGGAGCTCGTCGTCGTGCTCCGCGCCGCGTTCGCCCAACCAGGCCGCGTAGTGGCCGAAGTCGCCCTCGCGGATGGACATGATGGCCGGTGGCGCGTTCACCAGGACCGCGTCCAGGTCCGGGCCGTAGGGCCGTCCCCGCCACGGATGGGGTGACGGATCGAAGACGGTGACCGTTCCCCCCGTGCCCGCGGCGGTCCGGGCTGCCAGGGCGTCCAGGAGGCCGACCGCTGCCGCGCCGCCTCCGATGATCGCGATGTCCATGTTCTCCCTCTCCGGTGGTCGTGTGCCATATCGACCTTGGCGGGAGTGGTCCGCCGGTCCCATCCCGCGCGGAGGGGTGATCGGCGCGGAACAACCCCCTCGAACGGGGGGTTTACGCCGGGAGAGGCCGGCGGACAGGCTGACCCGTGGAGGGATACCCATGAGCGAGCCACGCAGACCGGTGCCGTCGTTCGGCGAACGGGCCGTCGACGCCGTCGAGTTGTTTCGGATGACCTCGGCCGGGTTGCGGCGGCGGGTGCCGTTCGACTGTGCCGTGTGGACCGCCGCCGACCCCGAGACCGGCCTGATCACCGCGCCGATGCTGGTGGAGGACCTGGGCTCCGGCGAGGGCTGCGCCGCGTACTGGGAGAGCGAGCTCCTGGAGGAGAACGTCCTGCCGTTCCGCGACCTCGCCCGAGCGTCCGTACCGGCCGCCGCGTTGCGCGCGGCCACCGGGGACCTGCCCGGCCGGAGTACCCGTTTCCGACGCCTGTTGGCCAAGGAGGGTGTGCACGACGAACTGCGCGCCGTACTGCGGATCGGAGACCGGCCGTGGGGCCTGGTGAGCCTGTTCCGCACCGCCGACGCGTTCCGCCCCGACGAGACGGCGGTGCTCGCCGGCTTGTCCCGGCCGCTGGCCGAGCGGCTGCGCGGATTCGCCAGGCCGGCCGCTTCGGTACGCGGCACCGACGCCCCCGCGCCCGGCCTGATCCTGTTCGACGAGTCGGGGGAGGCCACCTCGATCAACGACGCGGCCCGGCAGCACCTCGCCCTGCTGCCGGAGGGGCCGTCCTTCCCGTCGCCGCTGGGTCTGCGGCTGCCCATCTGGGTGATCGGTACGGCCCTCCAGGCGCGGGCCGTCGCCGACGGGCGCGACCACGGCGACGCGCGCATCCGCATCCGGACCGCGGAAGGCCGCTGGCTGACCTGCCACGCCTCGTGCCTCACCGGCGTCGGAGGCCGCCCCGGTCCGGTGGCGCTGGTGATCGAGACCGCCACGCTCGCCGACCTGTCGGTCCTGATCGCCGAGGCGTACGGCATGACCTCGCGTGAACTCCAGATCACCCAGCTCGTCGCACGCGGGCTGACCACCGCCGAGATCGCCGCGACGCTGTTCATTTCCCCGCACACGGTCCGCGACCACCTCAAGACCGTCTTCACCAAGGCCGCCGTCTCCAGCCGGGGCGCGCTGGTGGCGCGGCTGTTCACCGAGCACTACTGGCCCGCCCTGTCGCGGTGAGAGGCCTGACGGGGTGAGCCGACCCGTCCGACGCCCGGTCGTGAGGCGATCAAGGATGTCCCTGACAGGATGTTGCTATTCCGCTTATCGAATGATGAGAAGGCTTTTATGGATATTGGTGCGTCATTACAGTGGCGGAAGGGTTCCGAGGTGCGGGCGAGATTCCGGTTCCCTTCCTTTTCCTTTCGTCACGGAGGCGCGAATGTCGTTGTCCGATGAGGATCTGTGTGAGATCGCGGCGGACGTCCTGCGATCCGTCCGCTACCTGACGCTCGGCACCGCGTCGCGTGACGGCGAGTCGTGGATGACCCCGCTCGCACACGCGTGGGACCACCAGGACGCGTTCTACTGGATGTCGGCGGCCGACTCCCGACACTCGCGCAACATCGAGGAGAACCCCGCCGTGTCGGTGCTGGTCTTCGACCTCGGCGCGACCGGCGCGGACCAGGCCCTGTTCGGCAGCGGCACGGCGCGGATGCTCGACGACGAGGAGACCGCGCGGGGGTGCGCGACGTACTACGAACGGCGATATCCGGATCCGGCCGTGCGGGCGCAGCGCGCGCGCCCGCCGGAGCACTTTCGCGGCGCCGCGCCGAATCGGCTCTACCGCGCCGAGATCGACGCGTATTCGCTGCTGCACCCGGACGGTCATCCCGTGCACCGCGGCCTGGTCAGCCACCGCGTCCCGGTGCCCTTCAGCACCGCGCGGCTGCGCGGCGCGCGGTGAGCCGCACCCGTCGCGGCCCCTTGTATCGTGACGGCGGGTCGCGCGCACCGGCGGCGACGGCGAGCGCCTGCGAGTGAGGGGTCGCGCACATGCGCACATTCGACGGCAGTGATGTCGTGGTCGGGCTCGATCTCGGAGGCACCACCTTCAAGTCCGCGCTCATCGAGCCGGACGGCACCCACGAGTTCGTCGGCCGGCACCGGCCCGAGCGCGCGGCGGGGCCGGAGGAGGTCGTGGCCGGCATCCTCGACCACGCGGCGGAGTCCGTGGCCGAGGCCACGCGGCGGGGCGCGGTGGTGCGTGCGGTCGGGGTCGCCTCGTGCGGAGTGGTGGACGAGGCGGCGGGAGTCGCCGTCTTCTCGGCGGCCTTCAAGTGGCACGACGTGCCGCTGCGCGACCGGCTCGCGGAGCGCCTCGGGCTGCCGGTGGCGCTCGGGCACGACGTACGGGCCGGCGGCGTCGCGGAGGCGCGGTTGGGCGCGGGCGTCGGGCACGACGTGTTCCTGTTCGTGCCGATCGGGACCGGTGTGGGAGCGGCCGTGATGATCGGGGGCCGCCCGTTCGTCGGGGCGCACTGGCAGGCGGGCGAGATGGGGCACATGGTCCTGCGCCCGGGTGGCAGGCGGTGCGGGTGCGGGCAGCGCGGGTGTGTCAGCACCGTGGCCGGCGGACCCGCCATGGCGCGACGCTACCGCGAGCTCACCGACGACGCCGCGGGCGGCGTCGACGCCGCCGACGTCGCCGCTCTCGCCGCCGCCGACGATCCGATCGCGGGTCGGGTGTGGGCCGAGATGGTCGACGCGCTCGCGGATACGTTGGCCGCGTCCGTGTCGATGCTCGATCCCTCCGCCGTGGTCCTCGGCGGCGGGATCGCCCGCTCGGGCGAGTTGTTGTCGCGCCCGCTGCGCGCGGAACTCGAACGGCGCCTGACGTTCCAGGTGATGCCGCTGCTGCTGCCGGCGCGCTTCGCGGACGAGTCGGGTTCGTTGGGCGCGGGGCTGCTCGCCTGGGACCTGTTGGCGGGGCCCGTGCCCGCGGGCCCCGCCGCGCGCTGAAGTCCCGTGCTCAGGCGGTGAGTTGGCCGTGTGCGGCGACGCGGAAGGCATTCGCGGCGATGGTCAGACCCGGATTGACCGCGGCCGAGGACGGGAAGACCGAGCTGTCCGTGATCCACAGGTTCGCCACCTCGTGCGCCCTGCCGAAGGGGTCGACCACGCTCGTGGCCGGGTCCTCGCCCATGACCGCCGTGCCGCACTGGTGGGAATTGACCGCCACCCCCATGCGTCGGGTGAACACGAGCGGATAGCCGGCCCGGCGCATCGCGTCGGTGGTGCGCCGGACGAGTTCGCGGTGCGGCGCGAGGTTGTTGGGCGACCAGCGCACGACGACGCGTCCGGCACCGTCCAGGGCCACCCGATTCGCCATGGTGGGCAGATCCTCGCTGGTCAGGTACAGGTCGACGCTGTGTCTGGCCACCTGCGCGAGGATCGGCTTCGGTACCGCGCGGCCGAGTACCCGGGCCATCGGTGCCTGGAGCTTGCCGAGTGTCTGTACGTTGCCCAGCGGGCCGTACCCGCTCTTCGAGTCGGTGTACCAGTCGTTGAGCCCGAGGGTCTTCTGGAACACGGTGTCGTTGCGTCGCCGCGGATCCACCGCCACCGCGAACGTGCTGTTGTGCACCATGTAGCGGGCACCGACGCGGCCGGAGCCGTCGGCGAGGCCCCGTCCCGGCGCCGGGCCCGAACGCAGGAGCAGGGCGGCCGTGTTGACCGCGCCCGCGGCGAGCACGAACCGGTGTGCGACGATGCGCAGTCGCCGGCCGTCGCGGGTGGCGAGCGCCTCGGTGACCCGGGTGCCGCCCGGGTCGGTCCGCAGCCGGGTCACGGTGGTGCGCGTGAGCAGTTCGACGTTGCCGCTCGCCAGTGCCGGGCGTATCGCGCACACGTCGGCGTCGCTCTTGGCGTCGAGCAGGCAGGGGAAGCCGTCGCACGTCGCGCAGCGCACGCACGCGCCGCCCGGGCGCAGGTCGATGCCGATCGGCATGTCGAACGGGGTCAGGCCCTGGGCGCGCAGCGCGTCCGCCAGGTGCGCGATGGCGGGTTCGTGCGCGACGCCGGGGAAGGGGTAGTCGCCGGACCGCCACGGATCGGTGGGGTCCTGGCCGCGGGTGCCGTGCACGTTGTACAGGCGTTCGGCGTCGCCGTAGTGGGGTTCGATGTCGCGGTAGCGGATCGGCCAGGCCGGCGACACGCCCTCGTGGAGTTCGACGGCCTCGAAGTCGTGTTCGCGAAAACGCGGCAAGGTGGCCCCGTACACCTTGGTGTTGCCGCCGACGTAGTAGTGCACGCCGGGCCGAAAGGGTTGGTGCGCACCGTCGTACCACTGCTCGTCGCTGCGGTAGCGGCCCTGGGTGAACACCGCCTCGGGCGACCAGTTCTCGTACTCGCGCGGCAGGAAGTCGCCGCGCTCGATCACCACGACGCGTGCTCCGCGCTCGCGCAGCGCGTAGGCCAGGGTTCCCCCGCCCATGCCGGAGCCGATGATCGCGATGTCGCAGCGCACGAGGTCGCCTTCGGGCCGCAGCAGCCCGGGCAGGGATGAGGTGGCGGTAATCGGCATGCGGGTGAGGTTCCTTCCGTCGTCGAGGTGGTGCGGCCGGCGCAGCCGGGTAGGCGCGGGTCAGCGCCGGACGGGGGCGGGCGCGAAGAGGTGGCGGGCGAGGATCTCGTGCGCGAAGGCCATGATCGTGCCCTGCGGGCTCACCCCGGTCGCGCCGGGAAGCACGGCGGCGTCGCAGATGTGCAGGTTGCGCAGGCCGTAGGGTCGGCCGTACGCGTCGCACATCCCGCCGCGGTCGGCACCGCCCATCGGGCACGAGGCCATCGCGTGCACCGAGACCAGGTCCCACCGGCGCGGGTCGGCGCGGGCCGCGAACGTGTCCACGTCGTCGACGCCGCGCAGCACCTGCCGCTCGGGGGCGTACACCTCCACCGCGCCCGCCGCGAACAGCACCCGCGCAGCCTGCTCCACCGCGAACCGCAGCAGGTCGCGGTCGCTCGCGCGGATGCGGTGGCACAGGAATCGGCCCCCGCCGGGCAGCGCGCGGATCCGCAGGGGCCCGGACACGCGCACCTGTGCGGTGTACGTCCCGACGCGGTCGATGTCGGCGAGCATGCCGTCGAGGACGTGCGGCGGGTGAGCGGCGAGTCCGGCGGCCAGTGTGCCGGGGGTCAGGTTGGCGGGCATGACCAGAATGCCCAGATCGGCGAACTCGCGAAGCTGGGTGGTGAAGATGGTCGCGTCGCGCGCCCGGACGGGCTCGGCGAAACGGGCGCTCAGGCGGACGTTGACGTGGAAGGCGGTGCGCCGGCCGGCCGTGCGTTCGTGGACGCGGCTGCGTTGCAGGAGCACGGGCGTGCACAGTGCGCCGGCGGCGAGGAAGACCACCTCGGGCCGGTAGACCAGGAGTCGACCGCCGGGGCCGACGGCGTGCACCTCGGTGACGACGCCGGCGTGGTGGACCAGGCGGACGGCGCGGGTGTTCGGGTGGACTTGGGCACCGCCGCGCCGGGCCTCGGGCAGGTACGTCAGGGCCATGCTCTGTTTCGCTCCGGTGGGACACCCGGTGGCACAGCGGTTGCTGTGTCGGCATCCCCGGATCGCGCGTCGGGCGCCGTTGGTGTGCCATCCCAGGGCGTCGGCCCCGATCCCGAGCAGGCGCGAGTCGCGGTTGGCGGGGGCGCGTTCGGGATGGGTGTGCACCGACAGCCGACGGGAGATCTCGCGGGCGTGCGGCGCGAGGTGCTCGGCCCGGTAGCCGTCGATGCCGAACCGCCGCGCCCAGCGGGCGAGCAGGTCGGCCGGCGGATGCCACAGCAGGCCGCCGTTGACGACGGTGGTGCCGCCGACGCAGCGCCCCTCGCCGAAGGCGATCGCGGGCCGGCCGTGGATCGGGGACAGGCCGGCGTCGCGGTACAGCCGGCGCATGTTCTCGGCCGGGGAACGTGCGGCGAGATCGGAGTCGGGCGCTTCGGGGCCCTCTTCCAACACGACGGGCGCGCGGCCCGCGAGCGCGAGTTCGCGTGCGGCGACCGCACCCCCGGCGCCCGAACCGACGACGAGGGAGTCGCACTCGATCACCGTGCGGCGTCGGTCCATGTCCGCTCCCGGGGATCGTCGTGCGTGGGGGCCGGGGGGAGGGGATCCCGCACGGCGGTCGGCAGCCCGTCCAGGCCGCCGTAGCAGGCGAGGGCGCCGCTCGCGCGCACGACCGTGCCCACGAGCGGCACCCGTTCCAGGCGCGCGGCTCCCACCAGCAGGACCTGCGCCGGCGCGCAGGCGAGGCGTCGTCCGGTCACGAGCCGAAAGCACAGCGGGACCAGGCGCAGCGCCAGGGTGAACGCGCCGCGATAGGGCGGTGCGAGCGCGGCGACGCTGCCGACGACATGCGTGCGCGCGGCCTCGGCGGCGGCCGGTTCGCGCAGCGGTGGATATCGCGCGGCCCACACGCGTTCGAGGCCGCCCGCGCGCAGCGCCCGCGCGGCCCGCGCGAGCCGGCTCACGCGCTTGCCCGTTCCTTCACGAACGCGGCCACCAGGCGCGCGGCGCCCTTGTCGAGCACGCTGTCCAGGGCCGCGAGGAACAGGTCGATGTCGCGGTCCTCGACGATCAGCGGCGGTGCGACGATCAACGGCAGGCCGTGGTTGGAGCCGAAGTAGGTGAGCACGTCGTGGTCGCGGTACAGCGCGCCGACCACGGCGCCCGTGACGAGTTTGGCGCGCAGTTGCGGGTCGCGCGCGAAGGACGCGGGGAGCAGGCGCACCAACCGGTCCAGGCGGGTCGGCGCGGCGTCGAGGAACACGCCGTGCAGCCCGCCGCGCCCGGTGGTGGCGGCGACGAGGGTGCGGTGCGTCTCGGCCAGTTTGGCCAGGCCCTGCCCGAGTCGCTCGCCGATGTGGCGGGCGCGCGCGGGGTAGTCGTCCTCGACCGCGATCGCGACGGCTTCGAGCGCGGTGACGGTCTCCTCGCCGAAGCCGTAGTAGGTGGTGCTGTGCAGTGTCGCGTCGGCCAGGTTGTCGTACGCCCGGCGGAAGAGCGGTTCGCGCGCGACGTAGCCGGAGATCGACGCCTTGCCGCCGCCGAAGGACTTGGACATCGTGACCACGTCGGGGATCAGACCCGGGTGGCGCATGAAGTGGAAGAGCGTGCCGGTGCGTCCCCAGCCGGTGAACACCTCGTCGAAGACGAGCACGATGTCGAGTTCGTCGCACCGACGGCGTACCGCGCGCAGGAACTCCTCGGAGCACTCGCGGACGGCGGAGGCGCTGAACGGTTCCAGGACGACCGCGTACACGTCGCTGCCCTCGCGCGTGCGGTGCCGGTCCAGGGCGAGTTCGAACGAGTCGATGTCGTCGAATCCGAAGTGGTCGGTGCCGGGGAGACGGGGAAAGGGGAAGTGCACCTCCGGGGACGCGGTCAGGCTGCCAGCGCCCAGGAGCTTGCCGTGGAAGGAGATGTCGGTGTGCAGGATCGTGCCGCGCCGGCCGCCGTGGTACTTGTACGCGAGCTTCACCGCGCCCTCGACGGCTTCGGCGCCGGAGTTCGGGAAGTAGGCGATGTCCAGGTCACCGGGCAGCAGCGTCGCGAGATTGTGCGCGAGCGCGGCCACGTAGGGGGAAAGGAAGTTCTTGTGCACCTCCATGGCCCGGCGGCGGGCGAAGCGCTCCCGGGCGGCGAGGATGCGCGGATGGTTGTGGCCGTGGCTCAACACGCCCACACCGCCGGTGAAATCGAGTACCCGACGGCCGTCGCGCAGGGTGATCCAGGCGCCCTCGGCGTGCTCGACGAGGTCACGGCCGAACCCGAAGGCGCCGATGAGCGACACCTGGCCGCGGCTGACGTGGCGGCGGTACAGGTCGTGGACCTCGTCGATCGACAGCCGCTCGCACGCCTGCGCATCGAGCAGTTCGCTCACGTGTCGCCTCCGATTCGTACACTTGCCAGGCCGGTGCGCCGGCGGGTGCGGGCCCGGTCCGCGATGAGCCTGCCCGCGTTCCTGCCCTGCCGTACGGCGTAGTTGGTGCCCCGGTCCTCGGGGAAGACCTGAGCCATGCCGGCCATGTACAGGCCGGGGATCTCGCATTCCACCTCCGGCACGACGCGCGAGTAGTTCGCGGTGATCACCGGTTGCGCGTGGTCCGCGCGCCACACGTGGTAGTCGTGTATCCAGGCGTCGCGAAAGCGGGGGAACATCCGACGCAGGTGCGGAAGGCTGTAGGCGAGCACCTCGGCGTCGCTCATCCGATACAGCTCCGCGTCGGCGGGCAGGTATTTGGACAGGTAGACGATGTGCCGGCCGCCGTAGCGCCCCGGGTCGTCGAAGTTGGTGTGCTCGATGATCCCCACGTAGGGGAAATCGGGGTCGTCGACGTTGAGCCAATAGGTGTCCGAGAGCGCGTGCGTGTTCTCCAGGACCAGGCAGATGTTCGCGAGATAGGGGATGTTCCCCAGTCGCCGGCGCACGGCGGGCACCGCGAGGTGGGCGTCGTCCTGACCGTCGAGCATGTCGGCGAGCAGGCCGGGCGCGGTGGTCACCAGAACGCGTCGGGTGGCGAGTACCTCGTCGCCCACGCGGACGCCGGTGACCCCGGTGTGGTCGACCTCCACGGCACCGACCGGACTGCGCAGGCGCAGGTCGACCCCGAGTTGGCACAGCCGCGGTCGCCACGCGTCGAACAGCGCGCCGCATCCGCCGCGCAGGTACAGCAGCATCTCGCGTCCGGACCTGCCCCGGCTGCCGCCGCGCAGATGCAGCTTCGTCCACATCCACGTCGCGCCCACCTGGGAGGCGTACGCGCCGAACTTGCCCTCCAGGAGCGGCTGCCACACCCGTTCGTAGACGCGCCGGCCGCCGATGCCCACGAGCCACTCCTCGGCGGTGAGCGCCTCCAGTTGGCGCCAGTGGCGTACGCGCGCCGCGCGCACCACCATCAGCCCCAGGCGCACACGGTCCGCGGGGGGCAGCGGCGCGAAGCGCAACACGTCCAGTGGGCTCGACAGACGGTGGATCGTGTTCGCGTGGTAGAAGCCCGTGCGGGCGGGGTGGCGCTCGATCAGGTGGGCGCTGCCGAGTTCGGTGAGCAGCCCGAACATGTCCTGGTCGGACTCGAACCAGTGGTGGTAGAAGCGTTCGAGGCGCCCGCCCGCGACGTCGAACGTGCCGGCCAGGCCGCCGACGCGGTCCTCGGCCTCGACCACCAGGGTCTTCAGGCCCGCGAGACCCAGTTCGTGCGCGGCGGCGAGTCCGGTGAAACCGGCTCCCACCACCACGACGTCGAATCGGCGGGGGCCGCGGGGGGTCACGACACCTGTCCTTCCGAGTCGGCGAGCACCGGGACGGGCTTGACGGCGGGTTGCGACACGCGCCCGCGGACGACGTACGCCGGGCGTCCACGCGCCTCCTGGTGGACCATGCGCAGGTACTCGCCCAGCACGCCCAGAAGCACCGCCTCACATCCGAACGTCCAAGCGGCGACGGGCATCGCTCGACGGCGCAGCACACTGGTGAGTGCCGTCCCGCCCAGCCACACGACGCCGACGGCGGCGGGCAGCCGCGCCGGGGCGGTACTGCACGTCATCAGGCCGCAGCGGGACAGGGCCGCCATCTTGCGCAGCGTGTACTTGGACCGCCCGGCCGAGCGCGGTTCGCGGCCGTATTCGACGCTGGTCTCGGCGTAGCCGGCCCAGCCGACGAGCCCGCGGATGTAGCTCGGGTCGCCGGGCAGCCCGGTCAGCGTCTCCACGACGGCGCGGTCGAGCAGGCGAAAGTCGCCCGTGTCCACCGCGACGGGGTGGTCGGCGAGCAACTCGAGCACGCGGTAGAAGGCGTACGCGGTGCCGACCTTGAACCGGGAGTCGCCGAGGCGTTCGGTACGCCGGCCCGAGACGACGGCCCAGCCCTGGGTCCAGCGCTCGACCATCTCGGGGATGAGCTCGGGCGGGTCCTGCAGATCGGCGTCGATGGTGATCACCGCGTCGCCGCGCGCCTCGCGCAGACCGGCCATGATGCCGGGCTGTTGGCCGAAGTTGCGGGTGAATCGCACCAGGCGCACGTGTGGATCCGCGCGTGCGACGCTGGTCAGGACGTCCCACGTGCGGTCGCGGCTGCCGTCGTCGACGAAGACGATCTCGTGCTCGGTGGCCTCCAGGGCCGCCAGCACCTTCGAGATCCGACGATGCGTCCGGGCGATCACCTCCTCCTCGTTGTGGCACGGCACCACGACGCTGATCAGCGGTGTGTGCGGCGCCGTGGGGGGCCCCGGGTTTCGTTGCGACACGATGCGTACTCCGCTCCGTTGGCTCAGCCCAGGACCGCGTCGACCGTCGCCCGGAACTTGTCGGCGGCGGCGGCGATGTCGTGCGGGCGGCTGAAGACGTCGACCCCGAAGTCGGCACCGAGGTAGGTGTCGGTGAGCCCGACCGTCAGGGCCACCGACCTGGCGAGCACGTCGTCGGTACGCGGCAGCGCGCCGGGGCGATACGTGTGCCCGCGCGCGGGCGACTCGACCGGCCGGAAGGGGCAGGACGGCTGGCGGGGGTCGGCGAGGGCGCGCAGCTCGGGCAGGCCGCCGTAGTGGTGCTTGGGCGAGTGCAGCAGGGTTTTCGAGCCCAGACCGGCGGCGACCTGGTCGGCCGCCTCGCGGTCGTCGAAGAGGTAGACCGCGACGGTCGCGCAGTTTCCGTCGACGTCGTGCAGTCTCCGCCGGGCGAGTCCGTCGCGCGTGCCGATCGCCTCGGTCAACTGCCGTTCGAGCGCGCGAAGGTGTGCCAGGACGGCATCCAGGCGGGCGAGTTGGGCGCGGCTGATGGCCGCGGTGAACTCGGTCATGCGCAGGTTCAGACCCAGCAGCACATCGCCGGGGCCGTCCTGGCGGCGGTAGGGGAACCAGCCGTGGTCGTGGAAGGAGTACGCGCGTTGGAACGTCTCGGGGTCCTCGGTCACGAGCAGACCGCCGTCGCCGCCGGTGACGACCTTGAACACGTTGAGCGAGAAGACCCCGACGTCGCCGAGCGTGCCCAGGCGGCGGCCGCGGTACCGGCCGCCGCACGCCTGCGCCGCGTCCTCGATCAGCACGAGGTCGTGCTCTCGCGCGATGCGCGTGAGCGCGTCCATGTCGCACGCCGCGCCGAGCATGTGCACGGCCATGATCGCGCGGGTACGCGGAGTGATCCGGCTCAGGACGTCCTCGGGGTCCAGCGTGAGTGATTCGTCGATTTCGGCGAGTACGGGCGTCGCACCGCTGTAGGCGACCGCGGCCAGGCAGGCGACGTACATGTATCCCGGCACGATCACCTCGTCCCCGGGACCGATGCCGAGGGCGGCGAGGGCGGCGAGCAGCGCCGAGGTGCCGCTGTTGAGCGTCAGGCAGTGGCTCGTCGCGAGCAGGTCGGCCGTCTCGCGTTCCAGCCGGCGGCACTGCGAGTCGTCGGACAGCGGTTGGGAGTGGACCGAGATCGTGCTCTGCCAGGCGTCGAGGACCTCCGCGATGTTGCGGCGTTCCTCGTCACCGAACCACGCGTACCCGGGACCGGGCATGCGAGCGCCTCCTCACGTCGTCTACGTGGCCGCCGACTCGCCCGGGTCAAAAGACCATCGGGCAGAACGGCGCGGGGTCGTGCCGGAACGCCCGCGCGGCCGCCCGCACCGCGCCGGCGCGGTGTTCGAGCACCCGGCCGGCCGCGGCGAGTTGCACGAGGGAGGTGCCTCCCAGATACACGGCGCCCAACTCGCGGGCCGAAAGGGACAGATCCGCCGGCGAGTCCGTGCGCGCGCACGAGGCGCCGTCCGTGCCGGTGTGCAGGCGCCAACGTCGCTGATTCCAGGGGCAGTCCGGATCAGTGAGGTCGAACACCAGGTCGATCTCGGCCGCGTATCCGCGCTGCGGAAGGGCACGTTCGAGGTCCACGACGCGGGTGTAGAGCTGGTCGCGCACAACGGGCACCGCGCTGCGCGGATCGGCCAGCAGGGCCAGGATCGGGTCGTCGACGGGCCGGTCGGCGATCACCGTTCCGGCCAGGTCGATGTCGAGCAGCGCACGCCACACGCTCGCGTACGCCAGGGGGTCCTCGGCGAACACCTCGCGCACGTGCACGTCGTAGCGCGGATAGGAGTCCACCCAGCGGGCGGTCAGCGAGTACAGGGCGTATCCGCGCGGCCGGCCGCCTTCGTCCGCGTCCTCGGCCAGCATGCACAACATGCGACCGGCGCCGCCGCGACGCTCGGGCAGGTCCGACAGGGCGCGCCGGGTCCACGCGTCGTCGCGGTGGAAGGTGCCGGGGCGTCGGTCCGGTTCGCCGTCGTGGATACGCGCGATGTGCGGGACGCATTCCGCGGGCTCCGCGACGCTTACCGAAAGCAGCGGTTCGGCGTGCGAGAGCGTCAACTCCCGTGCATGGCGCGGGATTTCCAGATGGACGGCGCGAGTGGCGCCGCCGAACCCGAAGCGGCCGTAGATCGCCGGTTCGGTGGTGTGCAGTGCGGCGACCGGCTCCTCGCCGCGTTCGTGCAGGCCGGCGAGTGTGCGCTGGATCAGGCCGCGCATCAGGCCGCGGCGCCGGTGGGTGGGGTCCACGGTGATGTAGCCGAGACCGGCGATCGGCCGACGGCCGCCCGGGACGCCCATGTCGAGCGAGTAGAGCGCGAGGGTGGCGCACGGCCGTCCGTCGCGGCGCACGAACAGCGAGCGCTTGGGCTCGAACACCTCGGCGACGACCGCCCGGTACGCGGGGGCGGCGTCGTAGCCGCCATAGGCGCGTGCCACGACGTCGGCGAATCGGTCCCAGGAATCCGGGACACCGAATTCGTATTCTTCGGTACGCAGGCGCGTCTGATCCACGAGCGGGCACACCTCACAGGCAGAGGGGGATGATCGAATCGATGTCCCGGCCCGGCGACATCGCATTCAGAAAGGCATGATTATCGGCTGCGGCCGATCGGGCAATTCGATCCGGGGCGCTCGACCGTTAGCCATGCTTCACACCGCACGGATGTACTGTCAAGGCTCCTCTTGCATTTCGAGAAAATGGGCCGGACGACGCCCGGTGTGTTTGCCGACGGGGGAATGATCGTCTCCGTGTGGAGATCGTTTATATCGGAGGAGATCATTCAACTTAATTCCTCGAAGATTGACTTCGGTGCCTTGTGATCTTCGGAACCGATCGCTGAGACTCGAGATCGGACGCCGCCGATCCGGTGCGCGTTCTTTCTTCGTCGAAAGGATCGACGTGACCAATCCGAGGTTTATCGCCGGTAATACGCCCGTCGGGGACTGGCAGCAGCACGTGGAAGAGGACAACGGCACCGGGATCTACATCGACGTGGACACCAGCGCGGGCAACTTCGCGGAGACCCCGGTGTACACGGCGAACCTGTGCGGCCGCGACTCGATGTGGACGACCACCGGCGGCAACACCATCTACACGCCCACCGCGAAAGGCTTTCGCATCTACGTGCGGTGGCAGGACGGACGGCCGCTGAAGGTGGACTACGCGGTCAGCCACGGCTGGTACATCAGCTGGGTGGCGACCGAGGTCTGATCCGGCGTCGGTGGCGGGAATCGTGGATCGATGCGCGTCGACCCGCGATCCCGCCCCCGCCCGGTCGAACACCGCGTGCCGCCGCACGCCCCGGCCCACGAAACGATGCGACAGGGGCTTCAACGACATGCGCATGTTGCGTGAGACACAGGTTGCACGGTTTCTCGGACGGGTCGTTCCGCTGCCCGCGGACCACACCGTCGTGGACCTCGTCGAGGCTCGGGCGGCGCTCACCCCGCACGCGCCGGCGGTGGAGTGGGCGGGCCGCTCCCTCGACTACCGGCGCGTGACGCGGGCGGCGAACGCGGTGGCCCGCGATCTGCACGACCTCGGTGTCGAGCCGGGTGATCTGGTACCGCTGGTCGCCCACAACGGCCCCGCTCTGCCGGTGGCGATGCTCGGGGTGCTGGCGGCGGGCGCGGCGTTCCTCCCGCTGGACGCGCGGTGGCCCGCGCCGCGGCTGCACGAGATGGTGCGCGCGTGCGCGCCCCGGGTGGTCGTGTCGATCGCCGCACCGGGCGAGCGGCCCGCCCCCGCGACGACATGGTCGACCGGCGAGGGCGGGCCCGCGACGCTCGTCGTCGACGTCGAGCGGCTCGGCGGAGCCGACGCCCGGGACCGCGGCGCCCGTCCGGGTCCCCGGGACCTCGCCTACGGCTTCTACACATCCGGTTCCACCGGAGTACCCAAGTGCGCCCTGAACGTGCACCGGGGCCTGCTCAACCGCTTCCTCTACATGACCCGACGTTTCGTCGACGACGCCCCGCACCGGGTGCTCCAGAACAGCCGGCACACGTTCGACTCGTCGCTGTGGCAGCTCCTGTGGCCGCTCACGCACGGCGGAACCGTCGTGATTCCCGAGCCCGGCCACATGCTCGACCTGACCTCCACCGTGCGCGTGATCGAGCGCCACCGGGTCACGATGACGGACTTCGTGCCCACGATCTTCAACGGCCTGGTCGAACTCCTCGACTCCGAACCGCGGCTGATACCGCCGCTGACCTGCCTGCGCCGGTTGTTGATCGGCGGCGAGGAGATCAACGCGCGTGCCGTGCGGCGCTTTCGGGCGATGCTCCCCGGAGTCGAGATCGTCAACACGTACGGTCCCACCGAGGCCGCGATCGGGTCGGTCTTCCACGACGTCAGCCGGGACGACCGCGTCCCGCTGCCGATCGGGCGGCCCATCGACAACACGTGGGCCGTCGTCCTGGACGACCGGGCACGGCCCGTCGAGCCGGGCGAGATCGGCGAGATCCACATCGGCGGCGCGTGTCTGGGCATCGGCTACCTCGACGACGCGACGCGCACCGCGGCGGCGTTCGTGGACAACCCGTTTCCCGAACTGCCCGGATCGCGCATGTACCGCACGGGCGACCTGGGACACCACGACCGGGACGGCGTGCTGTTCTTCGACGGTCGGCGCGACCAACAGTTCAAGATCGGCGGAGTGCGGGTGGAGTCCGCCGAGGTCGAGCACGCGATCGCGGCCCACCCGCACGTGCGCGAGGTCAAGGTGATCGCCCACGAACACGGCGGCGCGACGTACCTCGCGGCCTTCGTCACCGTCGCCGGCGCCACCTCGGGCGCCGAGCTGGCCCGGCACGCGCGTGCGGCGCTGCCGGTCGAACTGGTCCCCAAGCGGTTCCTGATCCTCGATCGGCTGCCGGTCAACGGCAACGGCAAAGCCGATCGCGGGGCCCTCGCGGACCTGCTCGTGCGGCCGGCGAACGAGGACGCGCGCGACCTCGATGCCGCCGACCCGCACGGGGTTCCCGCGCCCGGGCAGGAGCTGCCCGCGCTGCTGGAGCTGTGGGCACGCGTGCTGCCCGAGCCGGTCACCCGCACCGACGAGGACTTCTTCGACAGCGGCGGCGACTCGCTGAGCGCGCAGCGGCTCGCGCTCGCCGTGTCGGCCCGCTTCCGGGCCCGCTTCTCGGTGCGCGACGTGGTCGCGGCCCCGACCATCGCCGCACAACTGGCGCGATTGGGCACACTCGCCCACCCCGTCGGGCACCGGGCCGGAGCCCGGCACGCCGCCACGAGCGCCGGCGCCGCGTCCGGGGTGCGCGGGGACGTCGGCGGGCGGGTCGGCGCGGACCTCGTCCTGGACCCGGGCATCCGCGTGCGCGAGGCGCCCGAGGAACCGCCGCGCGTACGCCACGTGTTGCTCACGGGCGTGACCGGATTCGTCGGCGCGCACGTCCTGCGTGACATCCTGCGGCTGCCCGGCGTCCGGGCATACTGCCTGGTGCGCGCGCACGACGCGCGGGCCGCCCGGCGACGCGTCGAGGCGACCCTGCGGCACTATCGACTGTGGCGCCCCGAGTACGCGGCACGCCTGACGGCCGTGACCGGCGATCTGGCCGCACCCGGACTCGGCCTCGCGCCCGCGTACGCGGTGCGCCTCGCCGAACGCGTCGACACGATCGTGCACGCCGGCGCGCTGGTCAACCTCGTCCGCGGCTACACGGCCCATCGACCGGCCAACGTCTCGGGCACCGTGGAGATCCTGCGCTTCGCGACGGTCCACCACCCCAAGGCGCTGCACTTCGTCTCCACCCTCGCCGCACGTGCCGACCCGCCGGGTCCACAGGCTCCGCCGGGCGACGACCGGGTGCCCGAGGCGCCATGGCCGGCCTCGGCCGCGGCGAGAGGCGGTTACGGACACTCGAAGTGGGTCGCCGAACAACTCGTCCTGCAGGCCGCGCAGCGCGGCCTGCCGGTGGCGGTGCACCGACTCGGCGAGGTGATGCCCGCGACGGACACCGGCGTGCCCAACCCCGGTTCGCGCACGGATCTGCTCATCCGCGCGTGCCTGCGCGTCGGGGCGTACCCCGCCGACGCGGCCCTGTCCGTGGACTACACGCCGGTGGACGCCGTCGGCGCGCTGCTGACCGCGGCCGTCACCCGCCACGAACGCGGCTGGTTCCACCTGCTGCACCCGCGAGCCGTGCGACTGGGCACGTTGCTGGGGGAGTTCGGGGCCGCGTTCGCGTTGCGGCCGGTCGAGTACACGACCTTCCACGACCTGCTGGCCCGGACCGTGCGTACCGACCCCGAGGACCGCACACTCGCCGGCGCACTCGCCCTGCTGCCGGCGCCCGACACCGCGGGGCGGACGAACGGGCACGACCCCACGCGCGCCGGCGGGCTGGACGACGTCTTCCAGGACGGCACCACGCGGTTCTCGATCACGCGCGCCGAGGGCCTCGCGCGCCGGATCGGATGGCAGCCGCCGGTGATCGACGCCGCCGTGCTGGGCCGCTACATCCACTACCACCGCACGTTCGCGCGGGAAGGGAGCCAGGATCGGTGACGCGCGAACCGAGGCGCCGCGGGGCGCCCGGCCGATCGGGGGACCCCGACCGGCCGGACGCCGCCCGATCACCGGATCCGCGTGCCCCTCTCGCGGACCACGACATGCTCTCCGGAGTCGCCCACCGCGAACACCGGGGGCCGGGGACGGACCCATACGTGGGAGAACGGCATGTCGTACGCACCCACGCACCCCACCAGGACCAGATCCCCCGGCGCGAGCGACGCGGGCCCGCGTACCCCTCGGGCGAAGACGTCCTCCTCGTAGCAGTTGTTGCCGTACAGGTCGAACGCGTCCGTCCCAAACGGCACGTCGGCCGAAGCCCCGGCCGTCGACGGCGGATCGGCCCGCACGAACTCGATCGGGTGCGGGCGCGACTTGACCGTGCGGGCGAGGTTGGTGCCGGCGTCGAGTACCAGGAGGTCGGCGCCGTCGGGGCGCCGCTTGCGCACCGCCACGCGGGCGACGAGCACGCCGTGCTCCTCCACGAGGCTGCGCCCCGGCTCGATCACCAGGCGCACGTCCTCGGGCGGCAGACCGATCGACCGGCACTCCTCGGCGGCGCCCGCCGCGAAGTCCCGCCAGGGGGCGACGGGATCGGCGCTCTCGCGACGCGGGGGAAAACCGCCGCCCAGATTCAGCACGAACGGCTCGGCCGACGCCGCGGCCCACGCTCGGATCGTCCGCCGCCACATCCGCATCGCGGCGCGGTACGTCTCGGGGTCGCGCACAAGCGTGCCCACGCCCAGGTGCACGCCGCGCACCACGACGCCGGCGTCGGCAAGCAGCCGCCACGCGTACGGCGCCTCGTCGGGCAGCAGGCCGAAGCGCGACCACCGCCCCGAATCGGTGGGCACCGCGAGCCGCAGACACACGCGCGGCGCGCCGCCCGAATCGCGGGTGGCGGCGGCCAGGTGCTCGGCCTCGGACGACGAGTCGATCTGCAGACCCACGCCGCGCGCCACGGCGAACGCCGACTCGGCGGGGCTTTTCACCGGACCGTCGAAAAGAATGTCCCGCGGCGCGAAACCGTCGTCGAGCGCGGTCTGTAATTCGGGCCCCGAAACAACCTCGGCCAGTGCCCCCAGGGAACACAGCAGCCGTGTGAAGGCCACGAGCGGATTGCTCTTGTACGAGTACGCGAGAGAGAAGCGAGGAAAGTATTCGCGCCACGTCTTGTCCATTGCCACGAAGTCCCGTTCCACGCCGACGGGATCCACCACGTGGAACGGAGTCGGAACTTCGCGGGCCATCCTCTCGGCCGCGCATTTCAACCGGTCGTCGATCACGATCCCCACCTCCGGATATACCGCACGATGACGCCGTGCTTTCACCGTAGGGCACCGATCGGCAAGCGTCGATGTACTGCCGAAAACCGGCGACGGCCGGCGGAAACGGCGTCGCGGGGCGATGGCGGCTTGCCCGTCGCCGCGCGGGCGCGGGCGGATCGGGGCCGCGCGGACAAAGGGCGAAGGGAATCGTCGTCTTCGGGAATTCGCCCCTCGGCACGAGCGCCCGGTCCGTGCTCGCCCGGATCCGATCGGCCTGCCGCGTCGGCGCGCACCGCCCGGCCGGCCCGTGCTCGGCCGGGCTGCCGCGTCGCCGCCCACCGCCCGGCCCGGGTCAGCGGCTCCGGAGGCGGGTGATCGCCTCGGCCTTCGGCGTGTAGGCGCGTGGCAGGTGCAGGCCGGCCGTCAGCGCCGCGAGTACCTCCTCCTCCGCCCGGTGGTAGGTGAGCGCGTCGGCGAGCAACGTGTCCGCGTCGGCGGCCGGCAGCGCCACCGCGCCACCGTCGTCCAGCAGGATCGGATCGCCGTCCGCGATCGTGACGTCCCCGATCTCGACCGGACCGCCGATCTCCGCGACGCGCACCGCGCCCCCCGGGCCGGCCGTCGCCTCCGCCAGCGCCCACAGCCGCAACCCCAGCCGGGCCACCGCCGGTACGTCCCGGACGCGGCCTTCGACCAACGCCCCGACCGCTCCCCGGCCCAACGCGGCCGCGGAGAGGATCTCACCCCACACCGCGCCGGGGGCGGCGTCCGCGCCCGCGATCACCACGACCCGGCCGGTGAGGTCCTCCGCGAGCAGCGCGTGCAGCGGCTTGAGGCCGTGCGCGCCGGCGCCGGCCGCGATCCGGACCGTACGGGCCACGCCCAGCACCGCCGTGTCGCCGCGATGGAACGGCCGCAGCGGCGGGGTCAACCACCCTGTACGGTCGCGCAGTTGGAGCAGATCGGCGAGCGCGGCGGTGGCGGGCAGCGACCGGGTGTCGGTCACGATGTGGTCCTCTCCGTCAGCAGGAACTTGCGAATCTTGCCGACGGACGTCCTCGGCAACTCGGCCACCCGCTCGAAGCGCACCGGACGCTTGGCCTTGGCGAGCCGCGCGGCGCACCAGTCGGCGAGATCGTCGAGCGCGGCCGGATCGGCCTCGGGCACCGCCACCACGAACGCGACCGGTACCTCGTCGCGGACCTCGTCCGGCGCACCCACCACGGCCGCCTCCAACACCGCCGGATGTTCGGCGAGTACCGCCTCGATCTCCACGACCGAGACGTTCTCCCCGGCGACCTTGAGCACATCGCCGCGCCGCCCCGCGAAGTGGAAGTGGCCGTCCCGGTCCACCCGGGCGCGGTCGCCGGTGACGAACCAGCCGTCCCGGTAGGCGGCGGCCGTCGCGGCCGGGTCGTCGAGGTATCCCGCGAACAGGCTCACCCCCGGCTCGCCGCCGACCACGATCTCACCGTCCGCCGCCGGTGCCCCGGTCGCCGTGTCCCGCACGGCCACCACGCAGCCGGGCGTGGGCCGACCCATCGACCCCGGGACCGGCGCGCCGGCGGGATTGCTCAGCACCGCCGGGATCGTCTCGGTCATCCCGTACAACTGGCGCGGTCGGCAGCCCCCGAGCAGCGCCGCGAACCGCTCGTACTGGTCGTCGGTGACGTTTTGCGCGTACCAGCAGTGCCGCACCCGCAGCCCGGGCGGCGCGTCCCGGGCGCCGGTGCGGGCCAGGATCATCCGGATGGGCGCGGCGAACAGGCTCACGTGGGTCACCTCGTGCCGCGCGGCCTGAGCCACGAACCGGCTCGCGGAGAACGCGGGCAGCAGTACGACACTCGCGCCGACGGTGATCGCGGCGGCGAACGAGTAGTACTGGGCGTTCGCGTGGAACATCGGCAGCACGACGAACTGACGGTCTCTGGGTCCGAGTTCGGCGGCAGCGGCCATCACTGTGCCGGTGAAGGCGTAGTTGGCCTGGGTGACCATCACGCACTTGGGCTCGGCCGTGGTGCCGGAGGTGAACATCAATCCCGCCAGGTCGTACGGGCCGGGTGCGGGCGTGTCCGCGCCCGGGGGACGGCCGATCAGGAGCGTCAGGTCGGTGTCGTCCTCCGCGACCTCGACCACGGTCGTGCCGGTTCCGGCAGCGGCCGCCCGGTAGTCGCCGGCCCGTTCGGGCGCGCAGAAGCCGAGCCGGGCGTCGGTCCGGCGCAGGTGCGCGGCCAGTTCGGGGGTCCGTGCCGAGGGGTCGGAGCACACCATCGCCGCGCCGAGGCGGACCAGCGCGAGCCACAGCGCGACGTACGCCGGGCAGTTGCGCAACGCGATGCCGACCCGGTCGCCGGGCCGGACACCCCGCGCGATCAGCCCGCCGGCCACGCGTGCCACGAGGGCGTCGAACTCGGCGTAGGACCAGCGCGTCACCGCCCCGTCGGGCGCCTCCCAGATCAAGAAGGGCGCGTACGGATGGGCCGCCACCGTGTCGGACCAACGCGCCGCGAAGGTGGGCGGAACGGACGCCATGTCGACCTCCAGAACATCGACCAAGCAAGCGAAAAACCGAAAACCAACACCAACACCAACACCAGCACCAGCACCAGCACCAGCCAAGCCTCGCAGCCCACCCCCATCTCCGCCCCGCCCACTCTCGGCCGGACCCGCACCCGCCCGCCGCCACCCCCTGCCCGTCCCACGGACCCACCCCCGGCAACCCCCCCCGGCAACCGCGGGGCCGACCGCCGGGTCGCCACGCGGCGCGCGACCCGAGCCGCGCGCCGCGATCATCCCGGGCCGGCGCCTACCCGGCGCTCACACCCACACCCACACCATCCGTCTCCCCGACCGGTGCCCCGTAGCCGCCCCCGCCCGGCAGTTCCAACCGCACCACGTCACCGGGCTGGAGTGTGATCCGTGCCTGGGTGCGTACCGGTTCGCCGTTGACCAGGAAGCGGCCGGTCGCGCCCTCCCCGCCGCCGAAGATTCCGCGTGGGCCGCGGGCGAGGCGGCTGGCCACCGCGTTGAGTACCCATGGCGAGGGCGAGTCGACGGTGAACTCGATGGTCTGGCCCATCCCGCCCTCCTGCGCGCCCGCGCCGCCCGAGCCGCGGCGAAGTTCCTTGCGCAGGAAGCGGATCGGGGCGGACGCCTCGACCACCTCCAGCGGTACCGCGGAAACCCCGGTCGGGTAGGACGTGGTGGACAGGCCCGGCTTGCCCGCCCGCGCCCCGACGCCGCCCGCGTACGTGAACATCGCGGTGATGAACGGCTTGCCCTCCGCGTCGTGCCCGCTCACCTGCATCGTCCACACGGCCGCCGAACCCTCGGCCATCACCGCCTCGGGCAGCGCCTGCGACATCGCGTTGAGCAGCGGCATCGGCAGGAACATGCCGACCACGTGCCGCGCGGTGCACGGCGACGGGGACACCGCGTTGACGATGCTGCCCAGCGGCGCCTCCACCTTGATCGGCGCGAGCGACCCGGCGTTGTTGGGCACGTCCGGGTTGAGGAGGCTGCGCAGGGTGAACGTGGTGTAGGCGTGCGTGTAGTTCTTGACCACGTTGATCCCGAACGGGCTCGCGCCGGACGAACCCGCGTAGTCGACCAGGATCTCGCCGGCGTCGGGGTCGATGGTGACCGCGACCTTGATGGTGATCTCCGAGCCGTCCGCGAGATCGAGGATCGACGCGGCCTCGTACGTGCCGCCGGGCAGCGCCCGGATCGCCCGCCGAGTGGCCTCCTCGGAGCGGCGGATGACCTCGTCTCCCAGATCCTCGATGTCATCCAGCGCGTACGCGTCCAACAGCGTCTTCAGCCGGGCCGCGCCCACCTCGCCGGAGGCCATCTGGGCGTGCAGGTCACCGGCCATGTGGGTGGGCTGCCGGACGTTGGCGAGCACGAAGTCCCAGACCGGCTCGTTGCGTTCGCCGCCGACCATGAGCTTGCTGATCGGGATCCACAGGCCCTCCTCGAACACGTCCCGGGCACCCGCGCCGATGCCGTAGCCGCCGACGTCGGTGTGGTGGATGGTCGAGCCGAAGAACGCGATCACCCGCCCGCCGCGCCAGACCGGCACCAGCACGGTGACGTCGAGGAGTTGGCCGGCGGTCTGGTACGGGTCGTTGGTGACCAGCACGTCGCCGGGGGTCAGCGAGTCGACCGGATGCCGGTCCAGGATGTTGCGACACGCGATGGCCAGCGAGTTGATGTGGCCCGGCGTACCGGTGACGGCCTGGGCGACCATCCGGCCGCGCCGGTCGAACAGCGCGTTCGCCAAGTCGCCGGCCTCACGCACGATCGGGCTGAACGCGGCCCGCTGGAGGGCCTTGGCCTGCTCGTTGACGGTGGCGACGAGGGAGCCCCACAGGACCTCCAGCTCGATCGCGTCGAAGGTGCGGGTCACGCGGATCCCTCCTTGGTCGTGGCGGTCGTGGCGGCAGTGGTGCCGGCGGCGGATGCGGTGGGCGTGGCGGTGGCGATGATCGAACCGTCCGGCGCGACCTCGCAGGACCAGCCGTCCGGGACGACCGACGTGGTCTCGCGCTCCTCGACCAGAGCAGGCCCGTCGAAGCGATCGCCGGCGCCCAGTTCGGCACGCCGGTAGACCGGTACGTCCACGGCGGGCGTACCGAGCCGGAACCGCGCCGCGCGGTACCGGTTCGGCGCGGGGCTGCCCGTGCCGACCGGCACCGTGGGCACCTCGAAGCCGGGTGCGTCCGACCACGCGGCGACCCGCCAGGTGACCACCTCGACGCCGACGTCGGGGATCCGCAGGCCGTAGATCTTCTGGTACTCGGTGTGGAACTGCTCGACGGTGTCCGCGAGCGAGGTGGGCCACGCGTCGCCCTCGCCGACCCAGAGAGTGATCTCGTTGCCCTGCCCCTCGTAGCGGGCGTCCAGGCCGTAGCGGAAGCTGACGTCGCCCGCCTGCGCGCCGGCGGCGGCGAGCACTCGGCGCGCCTCCTGCCGCATGTCCGCGAGCAGCGTGTCCCGATCGGCGGACACGCTCTCGTCCAGAGTGCGGACCATGCTCCGGGCCAGGTCGATGCGGACCGGGCTGACCAGGGTGCCGAACGCGGACAACACGCTCGCGTTGACCGGGAAGATCACCCGCGGCGCCTCCAGGAGCGTGGCCACCCCGCACGCGTGCACCGGTCCGGCGCCGCCGAACGCGATCAGCGCGACACCGCGTAGGTCGATGCCGCGCTCCACCGCGTGCATCCGTGCCGACGCGGCCATGTTCTGGTTGATCACCTCGTACACCCCGACCGCGACGTGATCCGCGTCCGAGCCCGCGCCGAGCCGCTCGGCCAAGGGCGCGAACGCGGCCCGGGCGGCCGGGAGATCGAGCGGCATCTCGCCGCCGAGGAAGTACTGCGGGTCGAGCAGACCGAGCACCAGGTCCGCGTCGGTGGTCGCCGGGATGGTGCCGCCCCGGGCGTAGCCGACCGGGCCCGGGTCGGCGCCGGCGGAATCCGGGCCGACCTTGAGCAGACCCAACTCGTCCACCCGGGCCAGACTTCCGCCGCCCGCGCCGATCTCGACCAGGTCGACCGAGGGGATCGAGCACGGGTAGCCCGAGCCCTTCTTGAACCGGTAGACCCGGGCCACCTCGAACGCGTTGGTCAACTCCGGCCGATAGTCCTCGATCAGACAGGACTTGGCGGTGGTACCGCCCATGTCGAAGCAGAACAGCCGCTCCTCGCCCAGCCGTCGGGCGTACCAGACGCCGGCCAGGGCACCCGCGGCCGGACCGGACTCCACCAGGCGGATCGGTACCCGGCGGGCGTCGTCGGCGGAGACCACGCCACCGTTGGAGAGCATCATCAGCACCGACGCGCCGAAGCCCTCGGCGGTCAACCAGGCTTGCAGTTCGGCCAGGTAGGGGCCGATCACCGGCATGGTGGCCGCGTTGCACGCGGTGGTGACCATGCGCGGGTACTCGCGGATCTGCGGGGTCACCTCGTGCGACGCGCACACCGGCACCGACAGCCGCTTGGCCAGTCCCTCGGCGACCGCGCGTTCGTTGGCAGCGTTGGCGTACGAGTTGAGCAGGCACACCGCGACGGCCTCGACGTCGTCGGCGGCCAACCGCGCCGCCAGTGCGTCGAGTTCGGCCTCGGCGGGCGCGGTGCGGACCTCGCCGGTCGCGGTGGTGCGCTCGTCGATCTCGAAGACCAGTTCGCGCGGGATCGGCGGGGCCGGGAACTCGATCTGGAGGTCGTACATGTCGTAGCGGTGCTCGTTGCGGATCTCCAGTGTGTCGCCGAAGCCCGAGGTGGTCACCAGCGCGGCCCGGCCGGTCTTGCCCTCGATCAGGGCGTTGGTGATCAGTGTGGTCGCGTGCACGATGGGCCGGGTGATGTCGGCCGGGGTGATGCCGGCCTTGGTCAGTGCGGAGGTCACGCCCGCGCGGACCCCGCCGAGCGGGGCGGACGGGGTGGTCAGCGTCTTCTCGACCACCACGCGGCCGGTGTCGGCATCCAGCAGGACCACGTCGGTGAAGGTGCCACCGATGTCTACGGCAAGGCGCCAGTCGGTCACGTCAGGCCTCCTCTTCTTCTCGGTGTGTCCGGAGTGTTGTTTCGGTGGGTCGGGACGCGTCCACGCGTTCGCGGCCCGAGCAGGTGCTGCTCACGCGCTCGGCGCCCGGGCCGGTGCCGGTCATGCGGTCGCCGCCCGAGCCGGCAGCGCGGTCACGGCCGGTGGATCGCTCACCGGCTCCGCGTCCTCGCGGCCCGCCGTGGCCTCGCCGGCGGCGTCCAGGTGCCACAACCAGTCGGCGGGCAGGTCGTCCACGTGGTAGATCGCCTCGACCGGGCAGACCGGCTCGCACGCGCCGCAGTCCACGCACTGCTCGGGGTGGATGTAGAGCATGCGGTCGCCCTCGTAGATGCAGTCGACCGGGCATTCCGCCACGCACGTGCGGTCTTTGACGTCCACGCAGTTCGCGCCGATGACGTAGGTCACGCGGGATCACCTCCGGCCGATCTCGGTTCGGGCACCGTCCAGGTGTCGCCGCCGCCGAGCAGGTCGGCGACACTGCCGGGCCCGCGCTCGGCGAGCGCGCGCCGGCCCTGTTCGAGTACCTGGCGGTCGTACGCGGGCCGCCGCACACTGCGGAACACCCCGATCGGGGTGGGCCCGCCCGCCTCCGGCAACCGGGACAGCGCGAACGCGGGCACCGGGTCGACGGTGTGCGCGTCGTGTGTCACGGCGGTGTCCTGGGGACCGCCCGGTCGCAACCCGCCGCCAGGGTCGCGCACCACCGCGCGGGCGCCGTCCGGTCCGTAGCGCATCGGCTCGCCGTGTTCGAGCCGCAGCAGGAAGTCGTCCCGGATGCCGGGCGTCTTGAGCTGCTCGAACGCGCCGTCGTTGAAGATGTTGCAGTTCTGGTAGATCTCCACCAGGGCGGTGCCCTCGTGCGCAGCCGCCGCGCGCAGTACCGACGTCAGGTGCTTGCGATCGGAGTCGATGGTGCGGGCGACGAAGCCCGCCTCGGCGCCGAGCGCGAGCGAGACCGGGTTGAAGGGGTGGTCGAGCGAGCCCGCGGGGGTGGACTTGGTGACCTTGCCGGCTTCCGAGGTCGGCGAGTACTGACCCTTGGTCAGGCCGTAGATCCGGTTGTTGAACAGCAGGATCTTCAGGTTGACGTTGCGCCGCAGCGCGTGGATCAGGTGATTGCCGCCGATCGAGAGCGCGTCGCCGTCGCCGGTGACCACCCACACACTCAAATCCGGGCGGGTCACGGCCAGTCCGGTGGCGATCGCCGGTGCGCGCCCGTGGATCGAGTGCATGCCGTACGTGTCCAGGTAGTACGGGAAGCGGCTGGAGCAGCCGATGCCCGAGACGAAGACGATGTTCTCCCGGCGCAGCCCGAGTTCGGGCAGAAAGCCCTGTACGGCGGCCAGGATCGCGTAGTCGCCGCAGCCGGGGCACCAGCGCACCTCCTGGTCGCTGCGGAAGTCACGGGCGGACAGCGGGGGTTCAGCCGTCGGCCCGGCGATGGTAGGAAGCGGTGACTCAGACATCGGCGGCGACCTTCTCGATCGCGGTACGCAGTTCGGCCACCTTGAACGGCATGCCGCGCACCTGGGTGAGGGATTCGACGTCGACCGGGTATCGGGCGCGCAGCAGTTGCGCGAGCTGGCCCAGATTCATCTCCGGGACCAACACCCGCCGGTACCGGGCGAGCAGGTCGCCGAGGTCGGCCGGCAGCGGATCCAGATGGCGCAGGTGGGTCCGGGCCACCGATCCGCCCGCCGCGCGAACCTCGGCGCACGCGGCCGCGATCGGCCCGGCCGTGGAGCCCCACCCGAGCACCAGCACCTCGGCGGTCCCGTCCGGGTCCTCCACGGACAGCGGCGGCAGATCGCGGGTGATCCCGTCCACCTTGGCCCGCCGGGTGCGCACCATGTACTCGTGGTTGGCCGCGTCGTAGGAGATCTCCCCGGTGCGATCCGCCTTCTCCAGGCCGCCGACCCGGTGCTCCAGACCTGGCGTGCCGGGTACCGCCCACGGCCGCGCCAGGGTGTGCGGATCACGCAGATAGGGTTGGAAGCACGGCTTGCCGGCCGCGTCGACGGCGTTCGGACCGGTCGCGAACGCCGCTTCGATCCTCGGCAGTTCCTCGACGTCCGGGACCTGCCACGGCTCGGATCCGTTGGCCAGAGAGCCGTCCGAGAGCAGCACGACCGGTGTGCGGTAGGTGACCGCGATCCGGACCGCCTCGACCGCCGCGTGGAAGCAGTCCCCGGGCGAGGAGGCGGCCAGCACCGGCACCGGCGACTCGCCGTTGCGGCCGTACAACGCCTGGAACAGGTCGGCCTGTTCGGTCTTGGTGGGCAGCCCGGTCGAGGGGCCGCCGCGCTGGACGTCGACGATCACCAGCGGCAGTTCGAGCGAGACGGCCAGTCCGATCGTCTCCGCCTTGAGCGCGAGCCCGGGGCCGGACGTGGTGGTCACCCCCAGGGCGCCGCCGAAGGCCGCGCCGAGCGCGGCCCCGACACCGGCGATCTCGTCCTCGGCCTGGAACGTGGTCACTCCGAAGTTCCGGTGCCGACTCAGCTCGTGCAGGATGTCGGAGGCCGGGGTGATCGGGTACGAGCCCAGGAACAAAGGAAGCTCGGCCCGGTCGGCGGCGGCGATCAGCCCGTAGGCAAGGGCGCGGTTGCCGGTGATCGTGCGATGCCGTCCGGGAGTTCGCGGAGCGGCCGAGACCTGGTATCCGCCCGCGAACGACTCGGTGGTCTCGCCGAAGTTCCAACCCGCCGTGAAGGCGGCGACGTTGGCGTCGGCCAGATGCGGACGCGCGGCGAACTTCTGTCGGAGGAAGGCCACGGTGGCCTCGGTCGGGCGGTGGTACAGCCACGACACCAGGCCCAGCGCGAACATGTTCTTCGCCCGCTCGGCGTCCTTACGCGGCAGTTCGAAGGCGCGCAGCGCCTCGACGGTCAGCCCGGTCAACGGCACCGCGTGCAGCCGGTATCCGGCCAACGAGTCGTCGGTGAGCGGGTTCGTGCCCGCCGGGTAGCCAGCCTTGACCAGATTGCGCGAGGTGAACTCGTCGGCATCCGCGATGATCTGCGCACCGCGCGGGAGGTCGGGCAGGTTCACCCGCAGTGCGGCCGGATTCATCGCGACCAGCACGTCGGCGGCGTCGCCGGGGGTGGTGACCCGATGGTCGGCGAACTGCACCTGGAAGGCGGAGACCCCGTGCAAGGTGCCCGCCGGGGCACGGATCTCGGCCGGGAAATCGGGAAAGGTGGACACCGCGTTGCCGAACAGCGCGGTCTGCGCCGTGAACCGATCCCCGGCGAGCTGCATCCCGTCACCGGAGTCACCGGCGAACCTGACAACCACCCGGGATACGGATATGACCTGTTGAGACATGATCGCGACTCCTGATCACAGGCATGGCGAAGACAACACCTGGCACAAAGAGAAAAAGCCCCGGGCGGCCAACCAACCAACCCAACCCGCCCGCCCGCCCAACCGACCCGGCAACAACCAAGCCGCCCGGCAAAACCCAACCCCACCAACAACAACCAAGCCGACCCCGCACCCGTCAGGCCGACCCCGCACCCATCAAACCGGATCCTGCACCCATCAAACGGGTCGTGCACCCATCAAGCCGGGTCCTGCACCCATCAATCCGGTCCCGCACCATCCACCCGGTCCCGCACCATCCACCCGGTCCCGCAGCATCCACCCGGTCCGGCACCCATCCAGCCCGTCCGGCGTTTGAGGACAAGCAGGCCGCGGGCCGGCCATGCATGCGGCCCGGCGCATCCACCCGGTCCGGCACCCATCCAGCCCGTCCGGCGTTTGAGGACAAGCAGGCCGCGGGCCGGCCATGCATGCGGTCCGGCCCATTCACCGGGTCCGGCACCCATCCAGCCCATCCAGCCCGTCCGGCGCGTGAGGACACGCGTTGGAGGACAAACCAGCCCGCAGCCCGAAATCAACCCCCCACCGCTCCGCGGTGAACCGCATCGCGCAACCGCTCCACCAACAATTGCGGCTTGGCCGACCCCCACACGTTCCGGCCGAAGGCCACCCCCGCACCACCCGCCTCGACCACACCGCGAGCCAGCGCGACGACCTCGTCCTCGCTGTCCGACTTCGGCCCGCCCAGTGCGACGACCGGGACCGGACACGCCGCGACCACGGCGGCGAACTCCTCGGGCGGGCCCGGGCACACCGTCTTGACGATGTCCGCGCCCAGTTCCGCGCCGATCCGCGCCGCGCGGGCCACGTTCTCCGTGGTCCACGGCACCGCCTTGCCCCACCCGCCGGGGATCATCTCGGCCATCACCGGCAAGCCGAGCTGTTCGCACTCCGAGGTGAGCCGGGCCAGCCGTTGCAGCGACAGGTGTTCGTCGGGTGCCCCGGGAAACGCCAGCACGACCACACAGTCCGCGCCCAGTTTCAGCGCCTGCTCGGGCAGGTGCATGATGTCGGTGACGTCACCGGGCGCGAAGTCGCCCAACTCCGACGCGCCGCCGTCGATCCGCAACACCAGCCCGGAATCGGCGAACGTGTCCGCGTAGGCCCGGGCCAGATGCCAGGTCGCCAGCACCGCGTCCGGCCCGCCCGCGGCGATCTGCGCCATCGGCTCGCCCAGCGGCGGCCCCTCGCCCATGTAGGCGGCGTGGTCGATCGCGACGAACACGGCGCGGCCGTCCGCGCCGAACATCCGGCGCATCCGGCGGAGCTTGCCTGCCCCGGTGGCGGAAAAGGTGTGCACAGTCGTTCCCTTCGATGGTCGATGGTCGATGATTGTCGGCAGTGCAGTGCTCAGCGTTTCTCGGTGCCGGCGATCTGCCGCTCGAACTCGGCGCCGTCCCAGTAGTCCACGCGGTGCGCGATCAGGTCGGCCACCACCCGCAGTCGGAACACCCCGCGGATCCGCACCGGTTCACCGGCCGCCGAACCGCGCGGGCGAAAGGTCATGGTGTACGCGAGGGCGGCCCGATCGCCGTCCACGAGCAGGTCCTCGACGGCGTACCGCAGGCCCTCGAACTCGGCCAGGAACACCGGCAGTCGCTCGCGGTAGGCGGCTCGCCCGCGCAGGCTCCGACCCAGCGCCGAGGTGTGCTCGTTGTGGAAGTCCTCGCTCACGCACGCCGCGATCTGCTCCGGATCACCGGAGTTGAGCGCCGCGACATACGCCTCGACGGTCTCCCGGGTCCGCGCCGGGTCGCTCACGCGTCGGCCCGGTCGCCCTGGTCCACCCGATCGTCCCGGTCCGCCCGGTCGCCCCACAGCTCGCGGACCTCCGCGAACACCCGCTGGTTGTGCGAGATCTCCACGACATTGCCGTCCGGGTCCTTGAGCGCGCAGATGTAGCCCACCGGCGGCGGCACGTCCATCGGCTCCCAGTGCAGGCATCCCGCCGCACGGGCCCGGTCCGCGACGGCGTCCACGTCCTCGCGGGCGGCCACTTCCATGCCCAGGTGCGCGAACGGCGTCAGTTGCGGCTGAGGATTGCCCCGGTCCTTGTCGAAGGCGACCAGGACCAGCACGAACGGGGTCTGGACCTGGTTGGGATTGGACAACCACGCGTTCGAGCCGGCGGCGTCGCTGTGCCGCGAGACCACCACCAGCGGGGTGAAGGAGGTGTAGAACTCGATCGCCGCCTCCAGGTCGGACGACGGCAGCGCGATATGGGTCCAGCGGGCCTCGGTCAGCGTCGGTTCCATCGCGGTGGCTCCTCTCACGTTCCGGTGTGTCGGGGTTGGTGCAGTCTGCGGCGAGACGCGCGCGAGGGGTCGGTCGGCGTCATCGACCTCGGTCGATGGGCCAATCGTCCGTCGGTCGACCGGTCAAACCGAACACGGTCGACCGGTCGAACCCATCGCGGCCGACCGGTGAAGCCGACCGCTCGCGATCGGCGAACCGACCGGCGGCCGATCGGCCCGAAGACCGTGGACCGCTCACTCGATCGGCCCGTCGAACTCGTCCGCCGCCAGCGGCGTGGCCACGTCCTGCCGGATCTGCCGCATCATGTGCTGGGCCCGGCCCTCCCACGCGCTGGGCGGACCGACCCGATAGAACGGCGAACGCAGGTTCTCCATGAGCACGGTCACCATGTCCGTGTCCTCCTTGTTCGTCAGCTCCAGGTTGACCAGCTCGCGCTCCTGGAGCTCGATGTCGTCGGTCAGCCCGTAGATCCGGGAGAACAACCGGGTCCGGTCCGGCGCGAGCGGGTCCGCGCGGACCATGATGAGCTGGGACGCGTAGGGCAGCGGCGTCAGATTGGGATAGATGAACTCCGCGTAGCTCCCGCGCAGGTCCTCCTCGCCCAGGTCGGTACGTCCCAGCGACATGTCGTACGCGTCGCTGTGCGGCTTGTACCCACTGGTGGTGCGGCCCTCGAAGCGCACGATGGTGTCCATCTGCTTGCGCACCTTGTTCAGCCGCCGGTGCACGAACCGCACGTGGTAGTCGTCGTTGGAGTTCTCCACGAACGCCTTCCAGTTGAACGGGTACTCCTCGTCCAACTCGCGGTGGTAGCGGTGGTACTCGCCGATCTTGTACGCCGTGTAGCGCGGCAGCAGCGGCGCGATCCACTCCTCGAACGTCGGCGCCTTGTGCGACAGGCACGCGAACACCAGCTTGTCGAAGGCCACGTGCACCCGGATCGGCACCAGGCCGTACTGCTGCACGGGGAAGTCCGGACCGTACATCCGGTTCATGTCCGGAATCGACAGCAGCTTGCCGTCGAGACCGTAGGTCCAGGCGTGGTACGGGCACGCGAACGCCTTGCCGCAGTTGCCCGCCGCGTCGAACGCGACGCCCGAGGCACGGTGCCGGCAGTTGTTCAGGAAGCCCTTGATCGAGCCGTCCCGCTGCTTGACCACCAGGACCGACTGGCTGCCGATCCGTCCGGTGATGAAGTCGCCGGGGCGGCGCAGGTCCTCCGTGTCGCCCAGCCACAGCCACGAGCGGGCGAACACCCGGATCATCTCCAGGTCGAACAGGTCCCGGTCCCAGACCTCCCACGGCTGCAACATCTCGCTCGGCAGGGGAGCGACCACGAGCCCGTCGCCCTCTCGCGCCGCCGCGTTCCGGCGAAGTTCCGCCACCCGCTCGTCCAGGGCAAGTTCCGCAGCCCCAAGCTGGTCAGTCGGCACAGCTTCCTCCCCGTCACCTGGGATGTTTGCGATACGACCGAAGGTAGGCGCCGGGAAACGGCCCCGATATGTGCTTCAGGCACGAACAAACGGCCCGTGCGCTGCGCCGGGACCACATCGGTGCACACGCGCCGCCGTGCCAGCCTCGGGGGAGGACGTCCGATGATCACCTTTGGAGGGCACCCGTGGAGTACACCTCGCTCGGTCGCACCGGCATGCGGGTCAGCCGGCTGTGCCTGGGCACGATGATGTTCGGCGCGTGGGGCAACCCGGACCACGACGCGTGCGTACGGATGGTGCATCGCGCGCTCGACGCCGGGATCAACCTGGTGGACACCGCCGACGTGTACGCGTTCGGCGAGAGCGAGGCGATCCTGGCCAAGGCGCTCAAGGGCCGGCGCGACGACGTGGTGCTGGCGACCAAGTTCGGCGAGGCGATGGACCCGGACGCGCCGCTGCGCCGCGGCGCCTCCCGACGCTGGATCATCCGCGCGGTCGAGGACAGCCTGCGCCGCCTGGACACCGACTACCTCGACCTCTACCAAATGCACCGGCCCGACCCGAGCACCGACCCGGACGAGACGCTCGGCGCGCTGAGCGACCTGATCCGCCAGGGCAAGGTGCGGGCGATCGGCTCCTCCGCACTGCCCGCGGAGGCCATCGTCGAGGCGCAGTGGGTCGCCGAGCGGCGCGGGCACGAGCGCTTCACGGTCGAGCAGCTCGCGTACTCGGCGTTCGCCCGGCACGCGGAGGCGGCCGCACTGCCCACGTGCGGGCGGTACGGCCTGGGCGTGCTGGTGTTCAGTCCGCTCAACGGTGGCTGGCTGACCGGCAAGTACCGTGCGGGACAAGCCGTTTCGGCCGATTCGCGGGCGGTGCGCAACGCCGAGCACTTCGACCACGCGGACGCCGCCGTACGGGTCGCGAAGACCGCGCTGGTCGAAGAGTTCGCCGCGATCGCCGCGGACGCCGGGTGCTCACTGCCGGAACTGGCCCTCGCCTTCGCGCTGGCCCACCCGAACGTCACGTCGGCGATCATCGGCCCGCGCACCGAGGAGCAACTGGAGTCCCAACTCGGCGCCTGCGCCGTGCGGTTGACCCCACAGACGCTGCGCCGCCTGGACGCCCTGGTGTCGCCCGGCACGGACGTCAACCCGGCGGATTCCCCCTACCCGCGCCCGATCCCGCACCGGGGCTGAGCTCCGGCCCGCCCGGGTCGGGGGAATGCCTCCGCCGGTCCGGCGGCCTCCTACCGCCTACCTCCTGCCGCCCAGGCGGGCGCGCAGCAGGTTGGGATCGGCGGCCGTGAAGAAGGCAGCGCTGAGCACGTACACCTCGCGCCCGCGCACCGCGACGGACGTGGGGTTCTGCAGCCCGTCGCCGGTGTCCAGGACGGTGCTCGCCGCGCCGTCCGATCGCACCCGCACGACCCGGTTCGGGGCGTTGACCGCGGCGAGCAACTCGTCGCCGTTCCCGGTGAAGGCGATGTCGTCGATGCCCACCAGGCCGGATGCCTTGATATGCGGCGTTCCGGCGCGGTTCCCGGCCCGGATCGGAATGCGCAGCAGGGTGCCCCGGTCCAGGTTGGTCATCCACAGCGCGCCGTCGTGGACCTTCGCGCCGTTGGCCCCGAGGAAGCCGGTCGCGGCGAGTTCGGGGGCGGTGGACCACGCGGTCGGCGTGCCGCCGGCGACCGGAACGGTCCAGACCGTGCCGAGCACCGAGTCGGCGATGTAGAAGCGCTTGGCGTGCGCGTCCAGGGCCGGCCCGTTGGGCACGCCGTCGGCGGGCAACGCGGCGATGCGCTGCGGGGCCCCTCCGGGGCGCAAGCGCCACAGTCCGGTCAGGTCGGCGGTGCCGGCCGCGTACAACACGTACACCGTGCCGTCGGAGGTACGCACGATGCCGGTGGCCATCGGCGCGTCGAGGGCCGGTGGGTGCGCGCCGCCGTCGGCGGGCGCGGGCAGGGTCGCCAGGATGCGGGTCGTGCCGCGCGCGTCGACCCGGGCCACCTGGCGGCTGCGGGCGAAGGTGACGTACGCCGAACCGTCGGGCGAGAGGCTGATGTTCTCCGCCTGTTGCCCCGCGGCCAGGTCGAAGTGCGCGGCGATCCGGACATCGGTCAACGGCCTGCCGGTCACCGGCGCCGCACCGGCCGGGGCGGTTGCGACGAGGGTGGTCGCGGCCAGTGCGACGGCCGTCAAGGTGAGGGTGAGCTTTCGCTGGGACATGATTCCTTCACTGTTTTCGGGCATGCGGCGGCCGAGGTACGGCGCCGTGGTCGGGGGATGACACACGACGGGGCGGTGCCCGGGTGCGGGATGGCCGGCATTCGGGCGTGCCGGTCCGGTGAGTGGGATCGCCGGGCGTCGGGGGCGGCGGCCGGGTGACGCGAGACCGCCCGGCGTACCGGTGCGGTCGCGACGGCACCTGCCGCAGCCGCCCTCGACGCAGACGCAGACGCGGGAGACGCAGACGAAGGAGACGGAAAGGGCTCGGGTCAGCCGGTGTGGGCCGCGCCCGCGTCCCGGCGCGCCGGGGTCGAATCGCGGGGCTCGGTGGCGTGCGCGAGCAGGGCCGGCGCGGTCGCCGACGGGGAGTCGGGGGCGGCCGTGGCCATCACGAAAGCCGGGCCGGTTCCCTGCGGACTCTGCAGCGTCTGCTGGGTGACGGTCAGCGTCCCGACCAGGGGATGGCGCATCTCGTAGTCGGCGACATGGCACGCGACGATCCGGTGGTCCGCCCACATCGCGGCGAACTCCCGGCTGCGGATCGTGAGTTCGCCGATCAGCGTGGCCAGTGCGGCATCCTCGGGATGGCGCCCGGCGGTCAGGCGCAGATTGCCGACCACGGTCCTGGCCTTGGCCTGCCAGTCGGCGTACAGGTCGCGGGTGTGCGGGTCGAGGAACACCAGCGCGGTCATGTTCGGCCGTCGACCCGGCCGGTTCGGGCCGTTCGGGTCGAGGTGGCTCGCGAACAGCGCGTGACCCTGCCGATTCCAGGCCGGCACGTCGCCGCTCCGACCGATCGCGAGGGCGGGCGTGCCGTCGAGGGCGGTCAGCAGCGCGGTGGTCGCCGGGGTGACGCGCTCCGGGCGCGGCCGGCCGGCGGTTCTGCTCCGGCTCGGGGCGGTGGCCAAAAGGTGCAGGTGGGCCCGCTCGGAATCGTTCAGGCGCAGGGCACTCGCGATGGCGTCGAGCACCTCCCGCGAGGCGTTGCGCGATTCCCCGCGCTCCAGACGGGCGTAGTAGGGCGCGCTGATACCCGCGAGCAGCGCCAACTCCTCGCGCCGCAGCCCCGGTACCCGACGCCGCTCACCGTAGGTCCGCAGCCCGACGTCCTCGGGTCGCAGGCGGCCCCGGCGGGCGCGGAGGAAGTCGGCGAGATGCCCGTTCGTGTTCATGCAGTCGAGTATGCGAACCGTCGGCGCCCGGCGCCGCACCCTGCCGGGGTACGGATCCGCGGCGCGTCGATACGCCCGTACCCGCGATCCGGTGCGGATCGCGGGCACGGGGCGCACGGGCCGTTCCGGTGCGGCGCTACCTCACTTCTCCCACATCACGATCTGGTTCCCCCACGGGTCCAGGAAGGAGGCGTGGTGCCCGCCGAACTCCTCCCAGAAGCACTGCTCCCACAGCGCGGTCGCGCCCAGCAGCACGGCCTTGTTCAGGTATTCGCTGGGTGCCGCGTCGACCAGGATGTAGACGCGGGCGTGCAGACCGGCACGCGCCTGCTGGGGCAGCGGCGCCGGGTCGGGCACCTGGGCGACCTCGTCGTACAGGCCCAGGTGCAGTCCCTCGCCCGGGACTATCTGGTGGAAGACGCCCTGCGGGCGGGGGTTGATGGTCCAGCCGAACAACTCGCGGTAGAACTCGGTGGTCGCGTCGACGTCGGGCGTGGGCATGTCGACGAAGACCAGGGTGTTGGTCATGCGGGGTCCTTTCCGGGGGAACTCGGGTGTACCGAACGGGATGTGACGCGGCATCGGACTGGGGATCCGACGCGGGCTCAGACCTGGTGGGCGTGCCCGTGGGTGAAGTAGGTGCCCTTGTCGCGCCACAGCACGACCTCGTTGCCCCATGGGTCGCGGAACGCCGCGTACCGGGCCTCGAACTCGGCCCACGGCTTCTCCTCCCACAACACGCTCGCGCCGGCCGCGACCGCCTTGTCGAGGTAGACGGGCGGCTCGTCGACCATCACGTAGATGCGCGGCACCGGCCCCGCGGCCGGGCGCGACTCGCGGCGGATCCCGAGGTTGGGCTTGACCCCCGGGAGCACCTCGCTGAACTCGCCGGCGGGTCGCCGCTTGAAGTCCCAGCCGAACAGCGCCGCGTAGAACGCGGAAGTGGCCTCCACGTCGGGGGTGGGCAGGTCCATGAAGATCACCGGATTGGGCACGTCGGCTCCTCGGAGGGGGTCGGAACGGGGGCGTCGGACGATGCGGGTGACGCGGCCAGGCGCGCCTGTGCCGCGTCGCCCAGTTCTAGGAAGCGGCGCAGGCCGGCCGCGTACTCGGGGTGTGGCTCGGGGTCGAGCACGGTCATCGCCGGGCGCGGCCAGTCGCCCGCAGACCCGGCACCGGGCGCGGGCCACCAGTGCGCCCCGGCGCCGGCCGCGAGCGCCGCGCCGTAGGCGGCGAGGTCGGTCTCCGCGGGCACCTCGACCGGCACACCCAGCACGGCGGCCTTGATCGAGCACCACAGCGGACTGCGCGCGGGCGAACCGGCGCAGACCAGCGTGTCCAGGCGGGCGCCCCGCGCGTCGAGTCCCATCGCGATGTGCGCCAGGCCGTACGCGGTGCCCTCCAGCACGGCGCGGGCCAGCTCGCCGGGACCCGTGCCCGCGCTCAGCCCGAAGACCTCGCCGCGCAGCTCGCGGTTCCATCGGGGCGCGCGTTCGCCCTCCAGATAGGGCAGTACCAGCACGCCGCGCGCGCCGGGCGGTACCGCGGCGGCCAGCGTGAGCAGGTCGCGCACGTCGCGCCCGGTCAGGTCGCGCAGCCACTCCAGGATCAGGCCGTGCGCGGCGACCGGGCCGCCGACGATGTCGACGCCGGGCACCGCCGAGGGCAGCGCGTAGGCGTCCGCGGCGGGTGAGCCGGCGGCCACCGCGACGGCCAGGCCGCCGGTGCGCCCGCCGGGGTCCATCGCCCGGCCGGGCCGATCCAGGCCGCCCGCCCAGAACGCCAGGTACGCGTCCTGCGCGCCGGCCACCAGCGGGGTGCCCGCCGCGACGTCGTGCCCGGTGCCGACCGCGCCCACCACCGATCCGGTCGCCGCGATCGGCCCGTAGTCGGTCAGCGGCGGATCGCCGGGCCAGCGGGCCTGCGCCCGCCCCGCGCCGAACCGCGCGGCCAGCCAGTCGTAGAGCTGCCAGGCCCGCACGTCGGGTCCGTGCGCGGCGCGCAACGCGGCGTGCTGCGCGTGGTGTTGTTCGACCGGTGAGCCGGTCGCGCCCGCCGGGTGCCGGCAGGTCAGCGCGGCATCGGAACCGGTGTGCGGCACGCCGTCGGGAACGGTGGTCGGACTCTGCCCGCCCAGGCACAGCGCGGCGGGACGGGCCGCGCCGGGCACGAGCGCGCGCAATTTCGCCAGCGCCTGCGCGGCGGCCGCGAACCACGCGTACGGATCGGCGTGTCCGGGCCGCCAGGTCGCCGCGCCGGGGTAGCCGGCGGTGGCCGCGCCCAGGACGACGCCGTCCGGGTCGAGCGCGAGGGCGCGTACCGAATTGCTCCCGACGTCGACGCCGACGACGACCCCGGGGTTGCCGGCCACGCTCAGCCGCCCACGAGGACGCGATAGACCGGCGACTCGGCGGCCAGTCGGAACGCCGCGTCGACGTCGGTGAGCGCGTACGTCGCGGTGACCAGCGCGTCCAGTTCGGCGGCGAGCCGGCCCGAGGCGATGATCGCGGCGGCCTCGGTCCAGTCCTGCGGCTCCTGGCTGTACACGCCGACGATGCTCAGTTCGTGGTGGTGCACGTGGTCCGGGCCGACCCCGGCCAGGACGTCCTTCGGGAAGGCGCCGAACAGCACCACGGTGCCGCCGTCGTCGCACAGGGACAGCGCGGTCTCCAGCGCGCCCGGGGCGCCGGCGGTGACGAAGACGACGTCCTGCTTCCCGCCGGTGGCGACGGCCTCCTCCGGGGTGCTCGTCCAATCGGCGCCGGCCTCGCGGGCCTGGGTGAGGCGCTCTCGGCTGATGTCGATCAGCCCGACCGACGCGGCGCCCTTGAACCGGGCCAGGGCCAGGTGCAGGCGCCCCATGTAGCCGGCGCCGACCACCGCCACCCGGTCGCCCGCGCGCAGTCCGCCCAATCGGGCCGAGTGCGCGACGCACGCCAGCGGTTCGCCCATCGCGGCGTGCGCGATCGGCGCGTCGCCGGTGCGGAACGCCTGCAGCGCCTTGACCTTGACGAACTCGGCGAAGCCGGCACCCATCGATATGGTGCCGTCGGCCAGCGCGCCGCCCTGCGGTCGTTTGCACAGCGCGCTGCGCCCGCGCCGACACGACGTGCAGGTGCCGCACCGGGTGAGCAGGTCCACGGTGACCGTGTCGCCGACGGCCGCGACCCCGGGCAGCCCGGCGACGGCGTCACCGACCGCGACCACCTCGCCGGCGACCTCGTGGCCGGGGGCGACCGGGTAGATCGGCTTGGTGCCCAGGTAGAGCCGGCGCTCCATGGTGCACAGGCCGGTGCGTCCGACCCGCACGAGCACGTCCTCGGGCCCGACCTCGGGGACCGGCTCCTCGCGCAGATCGACCTGCTCGGGGGCGGTGACTACGGCAACTCGCATGTGGGGCTCCTCGGTGGGGGATTCGGGGCGATCAACGGTGGGTGCGGAAAGCGGTGCGCGAATTCGGTGCGCGGGCGGCGTCGGAACCGGGGTCGCCGGCGGCTTCGGCACCCGGTACGCGGCGGCGCCCGCACTCAGTACGCGGGCAGCGTCGGCCACCGCGACCGCAGCGGTACGCCCGCCCGGGCGAGCAACTCCCGGGACGCGCGCGCCGCCTCGATGCGCAGCGCGCGTTCGTCGACGGTGACGCACACGTGGTCGCGGACCACGGCCCGTCCGCCGATCAGCACGTCGCGGACCGAGCGGCCGTCGCCGGACCACACCAACTGCTGGGCGATGTCGCCGCGCGGGGTCCACTGGGGACCGGTGGCGTCGTGCACGACCAGGTCGGCGTACTTGCCGGGTTCGAGCGAGCCGACCCGATCGGCCATGCCGACCGCCTCGGCGCCGCCGATGGTGGCCAATTCCAGTGCCTCGGCGGCGCCGGGGCCGGTGGGGTCGATCGCCATGTCCTTGGCCAGGCCGACCGCGAGCGCCGCGGTGCGCAGCAGGTCGGCCGAGTCGGCGGCGTTGCCCGCGTCGGTGCCCAGCGCGAGCCGGCCGCCCCGGCGCAGCAACTCGGCGTGCCGCCCGGCCCGGGTGACGCCCTGGCCCAGCCGCAGGTACGCCCACGGGCAGTAGGCGACCGCGGTACGGCCCGCCAACAGCGCGTCGACCTCGGCGTCGTCGAGCCACACCGCGTGCGCGAGCAGCAGGTGCGGACCCAGCACCCCCAGGTCGGCCAGGTGCAGTACCGGCCGGCGTCCGGTGCGCCGCAGGTAGTCGTCGGGGTCGGCGCCGGAGGGCGACAGGTGCATCGTCATCCGCGCGCCGGTGCCGCGGGCCAGGTCGGCCGCGCCGGCCAGCAGTTCGTCCGAGGCCAGGCCGTGCCCGACCAGGGTGACCCAGGCCTCGACCGGGCCGCCCGCGGGGTAGGCGTCGACCAGTGCGGCGAGCCGGTCCAGCACCTCGGCGGCGGGCGCGGCGAACGGTGCGCCGGGCACGTCCCAGCCCCACGCGCCGATCCCGCCACGCACACCGACCTCGGTCATCGCGGCGGCCACCCGGTGCGGGTGGGCCACGGTGCCCGCCTCGATGATCGTGGTGACGCCGTTGCGCACGCTCTCCACGCCGGCCAGCAGCGCGGACAGCGTGTCGTCGGCGGGTCGGTGCGCCGCGTGCAGCGGCACCGCCCAGGTGTCGACGGAGGCCCCCGGCGGCAGGTCGTCCGGGATCCGGGCGCGCGCCAGCGGGTCGCCGGTCTGGTGCAGGTGCGCGTTGACCAGGCCGGGCGTGACCACGCAGTCGCTCGCGTCCAGCTCGGGGGTGCCCGGCCAGCGCGCCCGCAGCTCGCCGGTGGCGCCGACGGCCAGGACGCGCTCGCCCGCGACGGCGACCGTGCCGCCGAGCAACACCTCGCGGCGCGCGTTCATGGTGACCACGTCACCGCGCACGACCAACAGGTCGGGCCGCGTCGGCCCGGCGCCGTTCACGTTGCTCTCACCTGCGAACTCACCATGTCTGGGGACACTAGGCCCGGCGCCGTCCGCAGGCATCGTGGCCGGGAGCACAATCAAGTGGGCCCAGTACATGCCGGGGACACAATGCGAGCACAGGGCGACGAGGGCAAACCTGGCCTGGTGCCGCGCCCGGCGCCGGGCGACCCTCGCCGGCGCGGCACCGGTGCCGTGTCGGGCGAGGCTTACCAGGTTGCGGCGCCCGGCACGGCGTACGGCTCGAAGGTTCGTCCGCCGCGTCCAGGGAGTTGCCGCATGTCCGACACCACCACCAGCGAGCCGCGCATCCGCGCCGACTGGCTGCGCCCGGACCCGTATCCGCAGTTGATCGACGGGCGCGAGTCGTTCGACGGCGCGGCGCGGCCGGTGTTCGACCCCTCGACCGGCGGGCGGGTCGCCTCCTATCTGGCGGCGAGCGACGCCGAGGTCGAGGGCGCGATCTCCGCCGCGCGGGCCAGTTTCGACGCGAAGGTGTGGCAGCGCATGCCGGGCCCGCGCAAGGCCGAGGTGTTGGAGGCGGCGGCCGCGGCGATCCGCGCGGACGCGCCCCGGCTGGCCGCGCTGGAGGCGATGGACACCGGGAAGGCGGTCTCCGGGGCGCTGACCAACGACGTGTACGAGGCGGCCAACGCGTTCTCGTACGCGGCGGCCATCTGTCGCACCACGCACGGTGACGTGCGCCGCTCGTCCTTCCCGCCGGACCTGCTGCCCGGCGGCGGCCCGGACCTGTTGACGTTGCGGCTGCGCGAGCCGGCCGGTGTGGTGGCCGAGTTGTTGCCGTGGAACGGGCCGCTGATGACGGGCAGCCAGCGGATCGCCTCGGCGCTCGCGGCCGGCTGCTCGATCGTGGCCAAGCCGCCGGTGGACGCGGTGGTGACGCTGGTCGAGCTGGGCCGGATCCTGACCGCCGCCGGGCTGCCGGCGGGGGTGTTGAACATCGTGCTGGGCCCGGGCTCGACGGTCGGCGAGCGGTTGATCACCGACCGGCGGATCGATCTGATCAGCCTGACCGGCGGCACCGAGACCGGCCGACACGTGCTGGCCGCCGCCGCGCGCAACCTCACCCCCGTGCATCTGGAGCTGGGTGGCAAGTCGCCGGTGGTGGTATTCGCCGACGCCGACCTGGACCAGGCGGTGGGCTGGGCGATGATGGCCGCGTTCGTGAACATGGGCGAGGTGTGCGTCGCGGGCAGCCGGCTGCTGGTCGAGGAATCGGTCTACGACCAGGTGGTGGAGGCGGTCGCGGCGGCGGCGGCCACGCTGCCGGTGGGCGACGCGCTGCATCCGGACACCTTCATCGGGCCCCTGATCAACGAGCGCCACGCGGACCGGGTCCGCGGCTTCGTGAGCAGGGCACTGGACGCCGGCGACGCCTCGGTGGTGGGCAAACCCGCCCTGCCGGACGGCCTCCTGCCGACCTATGTCGCGCCGACCGTGCTGGGCCGGGTGCGCCGTGGCTGCGAGGTGGAGCAGCAGGAGGTGTTCGGGCCGGTGCTGGCCGCGATGCCGTTCCGCGACGAGGCCGAGGCGATCGCGCTGGCCAACGGCACCCGGTACGGCCTCAACGGCACGGTGTTCACCCGCGACATCGAGCGCGCGTTCCGCTTCTCGGACGCGCTGGACTGCGGCGAGGTCAACGTGAACTGCCATTTCGCGCCGGACATGAACGGCGGACGCGGCGAGCCGCGCCGGGCCAGCGGGTTCGCCCGGACCGGCGTGGACGCGTACACCCGCACCAAGGCGGTGAACGTCCAGGTGCACAGCGGGTGAAGCGTGGGGTTGTGCTGGGAGACCAATGACCACACCTGACCGAGCTTCATACCTTCTGATTGTCAGACCAACAGCCTGACCCACACCCTGAGGAGGCCCGATCGTGGCCGTTACCGGGATGAACCACGCGGTGCTGTACGTGCGCGACGCACACCGGACCGCCCGGTTCTACAACGAGGTGCTGGACTTCATCACCGTCATCGACGGCCCGCCCGGCAGTTACGTCTTCATGCGGGCCCCCGCCTCCGAGAACCACCACGACATCGCGTTCTTCACGATCGGTGCCGAGGCGGGCGACTCGCAGGCGGGCCGGCGCACCGTGGGGATGTACCACGTCGCGTGGGAGGTGCCCACGCTCGACGCGCTGGCCGAGGCCCGCGAACGCCTGGTGGCGGCGGGCGCGTTGATCGGCGCGAGCGACCACGGCGCGAACAAGAGCCTGTACGCCAAGGACCCCGACGGCCTCGAGTTCGAGGTCATGTGGCTGGTCCCGCCCGCGTATTGGGGCGACGAGGAGCACGAGGCGATCATCCGGCCGCTGGACCTGGACGCCGAGCGCGAGCGCTTCGCGGCCCTGGCGGGCGCGTAGTGCCCTTGCGGGCACCGGGGGACCGGATCCCGTTCGCCAAGGTCGCGCGCCGCACGATCTCCGAGGAGGTCCGGGACGCGCTCCTGGCGAGCGTACGCGAGGGCGACCTGCGCCCCGGCGCCCAACTGCCCCCGGAACGCACCCTGTGCGAGCAGTTCGGGGTGGCCCGAACCTCGGTCCGCGAGGCGATCCAAGGACTCGTCTCGCTGGGTTGCCTGGTCAAGCGGGGCAACCGGTTCTACGTCGCCGAGCGACTGCCCGGGGTGTCCTTCGACGAGGACGACGGCCGCAAGCTGCGCGTGTCCGAACTGTTCGAGGTTCGGCAGGTGACCGAGGTGGCCATCGCCCGCCTCGCCGCCATCCGTGCCGCACCCGACGAACGGGCCGAGATCAGCGAACTCGCGGCCGGCTTCGACGCACAGATGACCCTGGAGGCCTTCCGCCGCCAGGACCGCCGCTTCCACGCGGCGCTGGCCCGCGCGTGTGGCAACACCACACTGCGCGAGCTGTACGCGAAGGTGCTCGACGCGGTATTCGCGTCCGGCGACTTCGCCTCGCTCCTCGACGCCGAGGGCAACGCCGAGGCGGTGCGCCAGGTGATCGCCGAGTCCTGCCGCTCGCATCGCGGCATCGCCGAGGCGGTCGCGGCCCGCGCCCCCGACGCCGCCGCACGCGCCGCCGCCGACCACCTCGGCGAGGTCGAGCGGCAGATGACCGCCCGGATGTTCTAGGACACGCCCTGGCGCGGTCGGCACGGGGGCCGACCCGCCCGAGGAAGCAATCGCGCGCATCAACCGGAGAGGACGGTCGTGACATGAGCGAGGTACAACGCGTCTGGGCCTTCGACGACAGCGAGTTCGTCGAGGTCAAGCCGGGATTTCGGCGCCGGGTCTACACCGGCGACGAGATGATGCTGACCCTGTGGCGGATCCGCGAGGGCTGCGGTCCCACCCCCTACGACGACCATCCCGAGCACGAGCAGTACGGCATGGTGCTCAAGGGCAGGCTGGACTTCAGGATCGACTCGGACGAGCGGCGGGTGCTCGGCCCGGGCGACGTCTACTGGGCGCCCAAGGGCTGCGACCACGGGGACAGCCTGTTCATCGGCGACCCCGAGCACGGCGAGACCTGGATCCTGGACATCTTCACCCCGCCGCGCGACGAATACCGCAACGGCTGACCCACGGCACCCTTCGCGGCACCGCACACTCGCGGGCTCGCGAACAGGCAACTCCGCACCACCACACCACTGTCGGACGGTAGCGGTCGCCGCAGGCGCCGCGCACCGACCCCCACCCGCTTCCGGGCCGGAATCCCCCGCGCAACCGGAACGGGTCCCTCCGCCGGACCGACAACCCTCATCCCCGGCCCGCGGCACCGTACCCCCGAGCCCGGCACGCCCACCGTGCCCGCCCGGGTCGCCGCGCACCCGTCGGTCCGTGTCGAACCAACGCGCCCTGATTCGTCTGGAGACCTTCCGATGAAGAACATGGTTCGAGTCATCGCCGCCTCGGTCATCATACCGGGACTGCTCGTCACCGCCTGTGGCGGTGGCTCCTCTTCCTCCTCCACGTCCGCCGCGGCGCCCGCCTCGGCCGGTGCGCCCGGCGCCGGCACCCTCCCCGCCAACGAACCCGACGTCAACAAGGACAAGAAGGTCGTCATCGGGGTGATGAGCCCCGGCGACACCAAGGACAAGGGCTACTACCAGAGCTTCGTCGACGAGGCGAACGGCTACGCCGACGCCAACGGGTGGAAGCTCGTCGTGGTCGACAAGATCAACCCGGCCAACGCGGTCCAGCAGGCCCGCAACCTGTGTCGGCAGAAGGTCGACATGATCGCGATCGGCGCCAGCGAGCTCAAGGACGCGCTCAGCGCGGCCAAGGAACCGCAGTGCAAGGGCATCGCCTGGTACATCAGCGGCGGCCAGGGCGTGACCCAGACCCCCGAGTTCACCCAGTCCCTCGACTACATCAACGAGTCGCTGTACGTGGCCGGTTACGCGGCCGGCCTGATCCTCAAGGAGAACGGCGGCAAGAAGGCCGGCTACATCACCGGCCCCGACCTCCAGTTCGCCCGGGACGTGGCCAAGGCCTTCGAGGCGGGCATCAGGAAGGTCGTCCCGGACGCCGAGATGGTGCAGACCTACACCGGCGACTTCAACGACTCCGGCAAGGCCAAGGAGGCCGCCCAGGCGCAGATCAGCCAGGGCGTCAAGGTGATCTACCCCTACCTCGGCGGCGCCACCGACGTGGTCACCCAACTCGCCAACGAGAAGGGCGTCCCGGCGCTCACCCCCGGCACCGACCGCTGCTCGACGCCCGGCGCGCAGTACGCGGTGTCGGTGATCTTCAGCCCCGGCGCCTACTTCGCCGGCGCGCTGGAGGACTTCAAGAAGGGCACCCTGCGGATGGGCGTGGCCCGCGAATGGCACCTGGGCAAGGACCCGGTGCCCACGGTCAAGCTCTGCAAGCCCACCGGTGACCAGGAGCAGCAGCTCAAGACCCTGATCCAGGACATCGGCAGCGGGAAGGTGAAGGTCGATGAGGCCGTCGCCGCAGGCAAGTGACACCGCCGTGACCACCCCGGACCCACGACCCCGGGCCGCCGCCGAGCACCCGGTCGCGCCGTCCGTACTCACCGTCCCCGTCGTGCAACTGCTGGGCATCGGCAAGCGGTTCGGCGCGGTGCGCGCGTGCGAGGACGTCTCGCTGCGGGTGCAGGCCGGCGAGATCCACGGCCTGCTCGGCGAGAACGGCGCGGGCAAGAGCACCCTGATGAAGATCCTGCTCGGCCTGGTCGTGCCGGACACCGGGCGCATCCTGCTGCGCGGCGAACCCGCCACGATCACCGACCCCTCGGCCGCCGCCGCCCACGGAATCTCCATGGTGCACCAGCACTTCAGCCTGGTGGACCGGCTCAGCGTGTGGGAGAACGTGGTGCTCGGCGACCGGGGCCGGGTCGACCGGGACCGGGCCCGTGCGCTGGTGCGGGACGTGGGCGGGCGCTACGGCCTGGAGGTGGACCCCGACGCGTGCGTCGAGGACCTGTCCACCGGCCAGCGTCAGCGCGTCGAGATCGTCAAGTGCCTGCGCCGCGACCCCGGCGTGCTGATCCTGGACGAGCCGACCTCGGTGCTGACCCTGGAGGAGTCGCGCGAACTGTTCACCGTGCTGCGCCGGGTGGTCGCCGACGAGGGCAAGGCGGTGATCCTGATCAGCCACAAGCTGGACGAGATCGTGCACGCCACCGACCGGGTCACCATCATGCGCCAGGGGCGCGTGGTGGCCCGGCGGGCCACCGCCGACACCGATGTGCGCTCGCTGGCCCGGGAGATGGTCGGCCGTGAGCTGTCCAAGTGGACCGCCGCGTCGGCGGTCGGCGCGCTGGACGCGCTGATCGAGCCCGGCACCGGCACCCCGACCGGCGGGGGGGCGCTGCTGGACGTCCGCGAACCGGCCGCCGAACCCGCCCCGGAGCCCAGGCCGCCGGCCGGCGAGGTGCGGCTGCGGATCAGCGACGCGCACGCGAGCACCACCGACCGACGCCCGCTGCTGCGCGGGCTGACCCTGGAGGTGCGCGCCGGCGAGATCCTGGGCATCGCCGGCGTCGAGGGCAACGGCCAGGCGGCGCTGGGCGATCTGCTCTCCAGCCTGCTTCCGCTCAGCGCCGGCCGGGTGGAGGTGTGCGGCGCGCCGGTGACCGCCGGACGGCCCGGCGCGATGCACGCCGCCGGGGTCGGCATCGTGCCCGAGGACCGACACGTGTCCGGTTGTGTGCTGGACATGAGCGTCGCGGAGAACCTGGTCCTGGCCGACCTGGCCTCGGTCACCCGCAAAGGACTGCTGAGTCGGCGCCGAATGGCGGCCCGGGCCCGGCAGTTGATCGAGGAATTCGAGATCGCCACCCCCTCGCCGGACACCCCGATGCGGCAACTGTCCGGCGGCAACCAGCAAAAGGTGGTGCTGGCCCGTGAACTGGCGGCCCAACCCAAGGTGTTGGTGGCCGCCCAGCCGACCCGCGGCCTGGACATCGGCGCGATCGAGTACATGACCGAACGGCTGCACGCCGCGGCCCGCTCCGGCATCGCGGTGCTGCTGCTGTCCACCGAACTGGGCGAGATCCTGACCCTCTCGCACCGCGTCGCGGTCATCCACCGAGGCGCCGTCGTCGGCGAGATGGACCGCGCCGACGTCGACACCGAGCGACTGGGCCTGCTGATGGGAGGCCAGGCGGCATGACCCCGACCCTGACATCCGAACGCGCCCCGGCCGTCGCCGCCCCGCCGGCCGGCCCCCGCCGCCGACCCCGGATCGCCGACCTGGGCACCCCGCTGCTGTACACGGCGTCGTTGTCCACCGCGCTCGTCCTGGCCGGCCTGCTCATCGCGCTGGTCGGCCGGTCCCCGTGGGACGCGGCGAGCGCGATGTACGACGGCAGCCTGGCCGACGGCGCGGCCATCGGACAGAGCATCGACCAGGCCGCACCGCTGCTCCTGGTCGCGATCGGCTCGGTGATCGCCGCCCGCGCGGGCATCTTCAACATCGGCCAGGAGGGCCAACTCCTGGTCGGCGCGAGCGTCGGCGCCGCGATCGCCCTGTTCACCCCCGGCCCCGGCGCGCTCGTGCTGATCCTGGCCCTGCTCGGCGCGGCCGTCGGCGGCGCCCTGTGGGCGGCCATCGCGGCCCTGCTCTTCTACTGGCGCGGCGTCGCCGTGGTGATCAGCACCCTGCTGCTGATCTTCGTGGCGAACCAGGCCGTCTCGTACGCGGTCAACTCACCGTCGCTGCTGCGCGAGAAGGCGGTGCCCGGGCAGGTCACCACGTCGCAGTCGGACATGCTGGCGGAGTCGGTCTGGCTGCCCCGGATCGGCGAGTACCCGAACTTCAACATCGGCGCGGGCATCTTCATCGCGCTCGTGCTCGCGGTGGGCACCTCGGTGGTCCTGGTGCGCAGCCGGCTCGGCTTCCGGGTGCGGATGCTCGGGCTCAATCCCAAGGCCGCGCACCGGGCCGGTGTCGGCGCGGTGCTGATCGGCGGCGGCGCCCTGCTCGCCTCCGGCGCGTTCGCCGGTCTGGCCGGCGGCGTGATGCTCACCGGCAGCGGCCACCGCATGCAGGACGGCTTCGCCGACAACGTCGGCTTCGACGGGCTGTTGGTCGCGCTGGTGGCCCGGGACAAGCCGATGCTGGCCGTGCCCGTCGCACTGTTCTTCGGGGCCCTGCGCGCCGGCGGCGGCTTCCTGTCCGCGACCGGCGTACCGCGCTACATCGTCGCCGTGGTCACCGCGCTCCTGGTGCTGGCCACGGTCTTTCCCGCCGCGTACGCCGAGGTGCGCCGCCGGCGCGCCGTCGGCGCGGCCTGAGACCGGGAGGTTGACATGATCGACGACCTTGCCATGGTCCTCGCCAGTTCGGTCCGACTCACCGTGCCACTGGCCTTCGCGGCGTGCGGCGAGTACATCGCCGAACGGGCCGGCACGATCAACATCTCGGTCGAGGCGATGATGCTCGGCGGCGCGTTCAACGCCGTATGGGGCGCCTCGATGACCGGATCCGCGTCCTTCGGCCTGGTCTTCGGCATGGTCGCCGGCCTGGTCATCGGCTTCGTGCATGCCGAGTTCAGCCACCGCCTGTCGGTCAACACCTACGTGGTCGGGCTCGCCCTGAACGCGCTCGTGCTCGGCCTGACCAGCTTCCTGCTCGACTCGGTCGACCTGACCGGGCATCAGGTGGACGCGGTGAACATTCCGGTCCTGTCCGACCTGCCGCTGCTGGGACCGGTGTTGTTCGCCCACCGCTGGCCCGCCTATCTGCTGGCGGGGGTGATCCCGCTGGTCTGGTGGCTGGTCCAGCGCAGCCGGTTCGGCCTGGAACTGCGCGCCGCCGGGGAGAACCCCCAGTCGGCCGACGTGACCGGGATCGACGTGCGTCGCCGGCGCCGGCAGAGCGTGCTCCTGTGCGGCGTGCTCGCCGGACTGGGCGGCGCCTACCTCGCGGTCGGCGAAGTGGGCGCGTTCAACCAGAACATGACCGCGGGTCGCGGCTTCGTGGTGATCGCCGCGGTGATCTTCGGCGGCTGGACGCTGCGCGGCACGATGGCCGGCTGCCTCGTGTTCGGTGCCGCCGACGCGATGCGGCTGGCGCTGCCCGCGCTGGGCGTGCACCTGAACTCGCAACTGCTGATCGCCGCGCCGTACCTGTTGGCGTTGCTCGCGATGATGTTCCTGGCCAAGACCCACCGCCAACCGGCCGCGCTGGGCGCCCCGTTCGTGCGGGGGATCGTATGAGGGCCGTCCTGCACCGGGGGCACGGCGGCCCCGAGATCCTGGAACCGGTGGCACTGCCCGATCCCGAACCGGGCCCGGGTGAAGTGCTGATCGCCGTCCGCGCGGCCGCGGTGAACCGGCTCGACCTGCTGCAACGCCGCGGTCCCGGCCTGCTGCCCGGCTTCACCCTCCCGCACGTGCCCGGGATGGACGTCTCCGGCGATGTGCTCGCCCTCGGCGCAGGGGTGCGCGAACGCCGGGTCGGCGACCGGGTGTTGGTCAACCCGGCGCTGCACTGCGGCGGATGCGCCGCGTGCCGGGCGGGGGAGGACGCGTGGTGCGCGGCGCTGCGGGTGGTCGGCGGCAACCGGCCGGGCGGCTACGCCGAGTTGATGGTGGTGCCCGCCGGCCGCACCCACCCGATCCCGGCGCGGTGGGAACACGAGGCCGCCGCGAGCCTGCCGACCGCGTACGGCATGGCCTGGCAGGGACTGGTCGTGCGCGGCGGTCTGCGCGCGGGCGAGACGCTGATGGTGCACGGCGCGGGCAGCGGGGTCAGCATCGCCGCGGTGCAACTGGCCCGCGCCTTGGGCGCCCGCGTCGTGGTCACCTCCGGCTCGCGCGCCAAACTGGACCGGATGGCGGCGCTGGGCGCCGACGTACTGATCGATACCCGCGGGTCGGACCTGGTCGCCCAGGCCCGGGCGGCCACCGGCGGGGCCGGCGTGGACCTGGTGCTCGACCATGTCGGCCCGGCGCTGTTCCAGGCGTCGCTGCACGCGCTGCGCCCGCGCGGCCGGTTGGTGTTCTGCGGGGACACCACCGGCACCGAGGCGACGTTCGACCTGCCGCACGCCTTCCACACCGGGGTCACGCTGCTGGGCGCGGGCTCGTGCGGCGCGGCGGACTTCGAGACCATGATCGGGTTCTGTCTGGAGCGGGGACTGTTCCCGGTCGCGGACACCACCTACGCGCTCGCGGACGCCGCCGAGGCGCATCGCCGGCTGGCGAGCGGCGCCGCGTTCGGCAAGATCACGCTGCTGCCCGGCAGTTCGGCATGAGCCCCGCCGAGGCCCTGCTCGTGCTCGTGGCGGGCCTCGGCGCGGGCACGGTCAACACCGTGGTGGGCTCCGGCTCGCTGCTCACCTTTCCCGTCCTACTCGCGCTCGGCTACCCGCCGGTGGTGGCCAACGTCTCCAACACGGTCGGGCTCACCCCCGGCTCGATCAGCGGCGCGCTCGGATATCGGCGCGAACTGGCCGCACAGTCGGCCCGGTTGCTCCCGCTGTCGATCGCCGCGGTGCTCGGCGGGGCGAGCGGTGGCCTGCTCCTGCTCGGCCTGCCGCCGGGCGCGTTCCGCGCGGTGGTGCCGGCCCTGGTCCTGCTCGCCGCGCTGCTGATGGCCGCTCAGCCGTGGCTGTCCCGGCGCCTGCGCACACGTCGCGAGCGGCACGCGCACCCGGAGCATGGCACCGGCACCGGTGTAGGCCCGGCGCTCTCCGCCGCGGTGTTCACGGTCAGCGTGTACGGCGGCTACTTCGGCGCCGCGCAGGGCGTGTTGCTGCTGGCGCTGCTGGCCACCGTGCTCGACGAGGACCTGAACCTGCTCAACGGCCTGAAGAACCTGCTCCAGGCCCTGGTCAACCTGGTGGCCGCGCTCCTGTTCACCCTCACCGCCGACGTGGCCTGGATCCCGGTCCTGCTGCTCGCCCTCGGCTCGGTGGCCGGCGGCCGGCTCGGCGCCCTCCTCGGCCGCCGGGTCCCACCCCCGGTGCTCCGCGCACTGGTGGTCGTAGTCGGCACGGCAGTCGGCATCGCCCTACTGATCACCTGACCCCCACCCCACCCACCCGACCCTCCACTCACCCGACCCAACCTCCGTCACATCCGCCGGCACCCGGTCCACCCACCTTCCCCCCGCCTGCGCGCAGACCCGCCCCGTCCGCCCGCCCACCCACCCACAACGCCCCACCGCCCCGCCGCCCGACCTCCAGTCGCCCCGCGAGCAGGCCCGCCCCTCCGTCCGCCTTCCGCTATGCCGCACGCACCCGAGCCGCTCCGCCGGCTCGACTCGCCCCCGTGACGCACCCCCACCCACGACGCGCCCGCCCCCGTAACGCCCACACCCCCAACCGCCCACCTCGCGTCCCCCGCGAGCCTCCGCCCCCGCTCGACCCGGCCACCCACGACGCGCCCCCGTCCGCAACGCGCCCCGCTGCCCGCCCGCCCCCTGGTCGTCCGACCGATCCGTCTCCCTGAAAGAAGGACCCCATGCTCCGCTGGCTCACCGCAGGTGAATCGCATGGACCCGCGCTCACCGCCGTCCTGGAGGGGCTGCCCGCCGGGGTGGAGATCTCCTCCGCCGATCTGGCCCGGGCGCTGGCCCGGCGCCGCCTGGGCAACGGTCGGGGTGCGCGGATGCGCTTCGAACGCGACGAGGTCGAGTTCAACGGCGGCGTCCGGCACGGGGTGACCCAGGGCGGCCCGGTCGCGCTGCGCGTGGCCAACACCGAATGGGCCAAGTGGGCCGAGGTGATGGCCCCCGACCCCACCGACGCCGAAGGCCGCCGCTACGACGAGCCGGGCCGGCTCCCCGACCGCGGCCGCGGCGCCGCGCTGACCCGGCCCAGGCCCGGGCACGCCGACCTGGCCGGCATGCAGAAGTACGGCTTCGACGACATCCGCCCGGTACTGGAGCGGGCCAGCGCGCGCGAGACGGCGGCCCGGGTGGCCATCGGCGAGGTCGCGCGCGCGTTCCTGGCCCAGACGCTGGGCGTGGAGATCCTCAGCCACGTGGTCCGGATCGGTGCGGTCGCCCTGCCCGAGGCGCTGGTGCCCGAACCCGGCAGCGGGGACGCGATCGACGCCGACCAGGTGCGCTGCGTGGACCCCGACACCGCCGCCGCGATGAACGCCGAGATCGAGGCCGCGCACAAGGACGCCGACACGCTCGGCGGCGTGGTCGAGGTGGTGGTGTACGGCCTGCCGCCGGGCCTGGGCAGCCACGTGCACTGGGACCGGCGCCTGGACGCCCGGCTCGCCGCGGCGCTGATGGGCATTCAGGCGATCAAGGGGGTCGAGGTCGGCGACGGCTTCACCACCGCGACCCGGCGCGGCTCGGTCGCGCACGACGAGATCACCCCGGTCGCCCCCGGCCGTCCAGGACCCGCGCGGGTGCGCCGCGAGACCGGACGCGCGGGCGGCATCGAGGGCGGCATGACCTCCGGCGAACTCCTGCGGGTACGCGCCGCGATGAAGCCGATCTCCACCCTGTCCCGGGCGCTGGCCACCTTCGACGTGCGCACCGGCGACCCGGCCAAGGCGATCGCGCAGCGCAGCGACGTGTGTTCGGTGCCCGCCACCGGCGTGGTCGCCGAGGCGATGGTCGCGCTGGTGCTCGCGGACGCCGTCCTGGAGAAGTTCGGCGGGGACAGCGTGGCCGAGACCCGCCGCAACGCCGAGGCGTACCTCGCGGCCCTGCCGGTGACCGTCGCCGACGCGTGAGCACGGGTGTCGAGCCGCATGCGACCGATGGGCTCCGGGGCGATCGCCCCGGAGCCCATCGGCGGGTCAGCCCCCGGCCGGCGCGCCCGCGAGCAGCCGCTCGCGCAGGCCCGGGTCCAGCGCCGCGTCCACGCCCGTCCAGGCCATCGCCAGACCGCCGTCCAGCAGTGCCCGATCCGCGGCGGGCCGCACGGCGTACGCGGCGAACTCGGCCTGATGCAGCCCGACGGTGCCCGAGTCGATCGAGACCAGCGGCTGGATGGAGGGAATCGCCAGCGACACGTTCGCCATGTCGGTGGAGCCCGCCTGCCGGTCGTCGGCCGCGGTCACCGGCGGGAACTCGCGTCCCGCGGCCAGCGCGTTGCGCTCGTAGGCGGCCAGCAGGTCGCCGTCGTGCCGGAACTCGGAGTACGCGGGCGAGGTCGAGGAGATGGTCAGTCGCGACCGGGTGGCCACCGCACCCGCCTGGAAGCACTCGCGCACCCGAGCCTCCAGATCGGTCAACCCGGCCAGCGTCGCGGCCCGCACGTAATAGGCGGCCTCGGTGTGCTCGGGGATCACGTTCGGCACCTGCCCGCCGGTCGTGGTGATCCCGTGCACCCGCTGATCCGGCGTCATGTGCTGGCGCAGCAGCCCGATCGCCACCTGGGCCACGGTCAGCGCGTCGGCGGCGTTGACGCCGTCCTCGGGACACGCGGACGCGTGCGCGGCCCGACCGTCGTACTCGACGTGCAGTTGCGCGCGGGCCAGGCAGGTCGGGTCCAGGCGCTCGCGCGGCGAGGGGTGCACCATCATCGCCGCGTGCACCCCGGCGAACGCGCCGCGCTCGAGCATGAGCACCTTGCCGCCGCCGTTCTCCTCGGCGGGAGTGCCCAACACCCGCACGGTGATGCCCAGGTCGTCGGCCAGCGCGCCGAGCGCGAGCGCGGCGGTGGTCGCGGCGGAGGCGATCACGTTGTGCCCGCACGCGTGCCCGATGCCCGGCAGCGCGTCGTACTCGGCGCAGATCCCCAGCACCAGCGGTCCGCTGCCGCGTTCGGCGACGAAGGCGGTCGGCAGTTCGCAGACCCCCGAGGTGACGGTGAAGCCGTGCTCGGTCAGTTGCTCGCCCAGCCAGCCGCACGCGCGTTCCTCGGCGAAGCCGAGTTCGGGGTGGGCGTGCAGTCGGTGACTGAGTGCAACCAGATCGGGGGCGGCGGCTTGCACCGCCGCCTGGGCAGCGGCCTTTGCGCCGGCCGCGAGGTCGAAGGCTCGCATGCGCGCATCCTGCCCCAGGAAAGACGTAACGGGAAGTGACCGATCGAAGTATCTGTTCCGCGTAACAACGACCGGATAAGGTGCGGAAATCCATGATCGACAAGGTAGAAGTCACGGAAAACCGGACCCCCGTGCCGGACCGCGCGCAGGCGTTCGAGCGGGAACTGAACGTGCTCGCGCTCTCCGGCGACGGCTGGCTCGCGATCCTGCGAGCCCTGGCGCAACGCACCGGTAGGACCGCCCGACTGGTGGGCGTGCACGGCGGTGTGCTCGCCGCGACCGACGACGGCACCGAGTCGATGACCCCGGTCGCCGTGGCCCACGTGTTCGTCGACGACAAGGTCGTCGAGGTCACCTGCGACGAGGGCTGGCGGGCCTCCGCGCTCGCCGTACGGGTGGCGCAACGCCGGGTCGGACTGCTGTTGTTGGGCGAGCCGGACGGCGCCGACGACGACGAACCGCTGCTGCGGGCGGCGGTGACGGCGGTGGCGATCGAGGCGATCCGCCGGGACGCGGTGGCCACCGCGACCGCCGAGACGGCCGGCCGGCTGATCGACGAACTGCGCTACGGCGCGCTGCGCAACCTCGGCGACGTGACCCGCACCGCCGCGCGCTTCGGCCTGCATCTGGATCGCCCGCACTCCGCCGTGGTGTTCGCCTACGCCGGACCCAACCAGCGCACCTGGACCACCGCGCTGTCGTGGTTGGAGATGCCGGTGCGTCAGGAGGGCGAGCTGGGCCTCGCGGTGCTCTCGGGCAACATCGAGCGGGAGGTCAGCCGGATCCGGATCCGGCTGCAGGGCATGGTCGGCGACGTCCCCGTCCTGGCCGCCGCCGGTCCCACGGTCAGCGACCCGCGTGGGACCGCGCGCTCGTTCCACGACGCGGAGACGGTGCTCGGACTGCTGCGCCGACGCCCGGGCGAGGTGCAACTGATGTTCTCCTCGCTGGGCCTGGCCCAGTTGTTGTTCGGGGTGCCGCCGGCCCGGCTCCAGGCGTTCGTGGACCAGCACCTGGGGCCGATCCTGGAGCGCGAGGAGTGGGTGGCCACGCTCAGCGCGTGGCTGGCCACCAACGGCAGCCGCGCCGCGGTCGCCGAACTGCTGCACCTGCACCGCAACTCGGTGGGCTACCGGATCGGCCAGATCCGCGAGCTCCTGGGCGCCAACCCGCTCGACCCGGAGGTCACCCTCCAACTCCAGGCGGCGCTGACCGCCCGCGAACTCCTCCTGGCCCTCAAGGAAGTGCCTTAGACCCGCTGCGGAGCATCCCGGCGGCCCCGCACCACCCGCACGGCACGGTCCACCATCGCGCGATCCGGCCCCGCGCGATCCGGCCCCGCGCGATCCGGCCCCGCGCGATCCGGCTCCGCACCGCCCGGCCCCGCCCGGCGCCGGCACCGCGCCCGCCCGCCCCGCGGGTCTGCACCCATCCGGATGACTCCCGCGCGAGTCTTCGCCCGGACCGGCCGCGCCTCGGCGGCGGGTCGGCGAGTGTGGGTCACAGTCGTTGCAGCCCCGGCGCGGACCGCCGGGACGTCGGTGCGCGGGTCGTTGCGGTCGAGTTCCGCCGGCCCGGCCCGGATGGTCCACCGGTTGAGAGGCGATCAGCATGACCGAAACCGACGTCACCCGCTCCCCGCAGGCGGCCACCCGGCTGCGCGAGTTGGCGTTCAGCGCGATGTCCGCCGGCGCGGTGCGCGCCGCGCTGCGCCTGGGCCTGCCGGACGCGCTGGGCGAGAGCCCGGCCACCGTGGACGAGTTGGCGACCGCGGTGTCCGCCCACCCGGGCGCGCTGCACCGGCTGCTGCGCGCGCTGGAGTGCCAGGGCATCTTCGCCGAGGAGCCGGACGGGCGGTACGCGCACACCGAGGAGTCCCGGCTGCTGCGCGCCGACGCCCCGCGCAGCATGCGCGACGTCGCGCTGTGGACCACGGAGCCGTGGACGTGGGAGGTGTGGCCGCGTCTGGACGAGGCGGTCCGTACCGGCAAGAGCGTCTTCCCGGGCCTGCACGGCAAGCACTTCTTCGACTACCTGCACGAGGACGCGCCGGAATCGGCCGCCGCCTTCGACCGGGCGATGACCCAGTCCAGCCGGCAGTCCGCCCAGGACGTCACCGAGGTGCTCGACCTCACCGGCATCGACAGCGTCGCCGACATCGGCGGCGGCCAGGGACTCGTGCTGGCCACCTTGCTGGAGCGCAACCCCGCCCTGCGCGGCACCCTGCTCGACCTGCCCGGCGTGGTGGCCGCAGCCGACCGCCGACTCCGCGAAGGCGGCGAACTCGCTGCCAGGGCAACCCTGGTGGGCGGCGACTGCCGGGTCGACATCCCGGTCCGCGCCGACCTGTACATCATCAAGAACATTCTGGAATGGGACGACGACAGCACGCTGCGCACGCTGCGCAACGTCGTCGCGAAGGCCGCCCCCGGCGCCCGGGTCGTGATCATCGAGAACCTGGTCGACGAGACCGCGTCGATGCGGTTCACCGCGGCGATGGACCTGTTGTTGCTGCTCAACGTCGGCGGCCGCAAGCACACCAAGGACAGCCTGCTGACCCTGATCGAGCAGGCGGGCCTGCGTGGTCGGGACGTCCGCGCGGTGAACCCGTCGCTGCACATGTTCGAGTGCACGGTGCCGGCCTAGCCGCCCGGCACGGCCTGCCGCCCCTCCGAACACGGTCCGCCGACCCCCGAAAAGCTACTGAAAGTGACATCCTATGACGTTCCGCTAAACCTCGGACTGCTCCCGGCGAGTGAAGCCGGCCGCGATATCCGCCCGGGAGGCCCACGGACAGCCCTCGAATGCAGTCACGCGGGTCGCGGGGTCACGGGGGTCGTTCGATGGTGATTAAGGCGCCTCGCCGATCCCCGTGTGCCGATGCCCGTCGGCAGTTCGCGAAGCGCCGGAAGGAATATCACGATGCGTCGTGCACGCGCTCTTGTCGCCGGTACCGCCCTCGGTTTCGCCGCCCTGACCCTGGCGGCTCCGTCCGCCTACGCCGACGCCCCGGCGCCGGTGAAGCCGGAGCCGGCGGCCTCCGACTCGGAGAAGTCCTATTCCGGCGAGGCGAAGTGGACGCCCGAAAAGGCCTCCGAGCACAGCACTGAGAAGTCGGACAAGGGCTACGAAGGCAAGAGCTACGAGAGCAAGGGTGACGAGGGCTCCTCGCACGAGAAGTCCTGGAAGGACCACAAGAGCCCGCACGGTGGCGTGCACACCGGCATCGGTGGCGCCTTCCTCGACGACGGCGCCGCGCTCGGCACCGGTGCGGCCCTGATCGCGGGCGGCGTCGGCATGGGCGTCTACGCCCTGCGTCGTCGTTCGGGTGCGGCGGCGGCCCAGGCCTGACCCGTCCTCGCCCAGGCAACACGCGCCGTGGCCACCGCCCTTACCGGGGCGGTGGTCACGGCTGTCGTCGTCGGCGCCGGCGGCCCGACCCGCGGCCCACGAGCGCCCAGGAGAGAGGCAACGTCTTGCGAGACCCGGCACCGCCCATGGACACGTCCGAACAACAACCGGCGCCCCGCCGCACCAGCGCCGGAAAACTGATGCTGATCGCCGCGACGGCCGTCCTGTTGGGCGTCCTGATGATCAAGCACGACCTGAGCACCGACTCGGGCCCGCCGCCGCAGCCGGTGCCCGCCGCCGCACAACCGAGCACGCCCGCGCCGGTGGTGGCCTCGGCGAGTCCGAGCCCCGGGCAGGGGACGCCGGTGATGAAGCGCTCGCAGCCGATGCGGATCAAGATTCCCAAGATCAAGGTGGACGCGCCGTTCATCGGACTGAGCCTGAACGACTCCGGCGTGTTGCAGGTGCCGCCCCCCGCGGACCGCAACCTGGCCGGCTGGTACCAGGACGGGGTCACTCCCGGCGCCCGGGGCAACGCGATCGTGCTCGGGCACGTCGACACGATGATGGGCCCGGCGGTCTTCTGGGGGCTCGGCAGTCTCAAACCCGGCGACACCGTGGAGATCGAGCGCTTCGACGGCAGCGTGGCGAGGTTCGCGGTGGACTCGGTCGAGGTCTTCCCCAAGGACGCCTTCCCGGACGAGCGGGTCTACGGCAAGACCACCGATGCCCAACTACGGCTGATCACCTGCGGCGGGGTGTACGACAAGAAGGCCAAGGACTACAAGGACAACGTGGTCGTGTTCGCCCACCTGTTGCCACCCACGTAACCGCCGACCCGGCGCCGCCCGGGGGCAGGCACCCGTCGCCGCCCACACGGCCCACACCACGCGAAACGCACCACGAACACGCAGCGCGCGGCGCACCGCGAAGGCCGCGCCCGAGAGGCAACGCGAACACCCCACGCGCGGCGCGACGCGCACATCGCCCGCGAGACGCAACACGAACACGCAGCGCGCCGCGCGCCGCGAACACCGCGCCCGAGACGCAACGCGAACACCCGTGCGTAGCGCTACCCGAACACCCCGCGCGTCACGCAACGCGGACACCGCGGGCGCGGCGCAACGCGAACACACCGCGGCCGGCCTCGGATTCCTCTCGGAGGCCGGCCGTTTCGGCTGCCCGCCGGCAGTGGTCGTCCACCGGTCGCGGGCTGCCTACCGGTCGAGTTCGCCGCCCACCCCGGCGTCCGCCTCGGCCCGACACGCCACCGCGCGCAGCACCGAGACCATGGTCTCCTCCGGGTCCAACTCGACGGCCGGCACCCGCCACGCGACGAATCCGTCCGGTCGGATCAGCACGGCCCCCTCGTCGGTGACCCCGTGCAGTTGCGCCCAGTCGACGTCGGGCGCGGTGACCAGGTCCACCATCGCGGACTCCGCCTCGGTGCCCACCCGGTGGATCGCCACCGGCACCCCGAGCCGCTCGCGCGCCCGCCGCGCCGCCTGCCGCCACACCTCGCCCGCCGCGCCCGCGCCGACCAGCAGCACCAGCGAGGTCTCGTACAGGTCCAGCGTGGACACCCGGGTGTCGCCCCGGCGCAGCCACACGTGCGGTGCCCGGGTGCCGGGCTCGCCGCAGGGCGGGCGGAACCGATCGGGCAGCACCGGGACTTCGGGATCCGCGCCGAGCACGGCGTCGGAGACGTAGCGGTAGCCGAGCACCACGCCCAGCACCCCGGGCTGCTTGCCGCCGCCGGCCACCGGGGGAGCGGCGTATCCCGGGTGGCTGTGCTCGGCCGAACGGGTGGACGCGCGGGCGGCCGTGGCCCTGGCCACCGGCCGGCGCTCGGCCTCGTAGGTGGCCAACAGGTCGGCGCCCGCGTGCTCGTTCAGCACGGCCGCGAGCTTCCAGGCCAGGTTGTGCGCGTCCTGGATGCCCGTGTTGGAGCCGAACGCGCCGGTGGGGGACATCTCGTGCGCGGAGTCGCCCGCCAGGAACACCCGTCCCACGCGGTAGCGCTCGGCCACCCGTTCGGCCGCGTGCCACGGGGCCTTTCCGGTGATCTCCACGTCCAGATCGGGTACGCCGGCGGCGGCGCGGATGTGTTCCACGCAGCGCTCGTCGGTGAACGCCTCGATCGGCTCACCCCGCTCGGGGTGCCACGGCAGGTGGAAGACCCAGTGGTCGCGGTTGTCCACCGGGAGCAGCGCGCCCTCGCCTTGACGATTGGTCAGATAGCAGACGATGAACCGCCGTTCGCCGACGAACTCGGCCAGCCGACGGGAGGAGAAGGTCACGCTCACGTTGTGGAAGAGGTCGCCGGGTCCGGTCACCTCGATGCCCAGTCGCTCGCGCACCGGACTGCGCGGCCCGTCCGCGGCGACCAGGTAGTCCGCGCGCACCGTCTGCCGCTCGCCGGTCGACCGGGTCTCCACGACCGCGGTGACCCCGTCCTCGTCCTGCTCGAAGGAGACGAGTTCGGTGCCGAAGCGCAACACGCCGCCGAGTTCGCGGGCGTACTCGACCAGCACCGGCTCCAGGTCGTTCTGGCTGCACAGGCACCACGAAGCGGGGCTGAACCGGGCCAGGCCCCCGCCCGGGTCGATCTCCTTGAACAGCCATTCCTGGTCGTCCCCGGCGATCGTGTCCGCCTGCAGGATGCCGTGGTTGTCGGCCAGCACCGCGGACGCGGCGCGCACCCGGTCCTCGACCCCCGCGGTCCGGAACAGTTCCATCGTGCGCACGTTGTTGCCGCGTCCGCGGGGGTGCCGCGAGGTGTCGGCATGCCGCTCCACCAGCATGTGCGGCACGCCCAGGCGGCCCAGGAACACGGACGTGGACAGCCCGACCAGCGAGCCGCCCACGACCAGGACCGGTACCCGGTGTTCGATCTCGGGGTTCATCAGTTCTCTTCTCCTGCGTTGGCGAGGACGGCGGACGCGTCGACCGCCGCGGTGGACGGCCGATGGTCCGTGGGTGTCCTCCTGTTCCCGCTGATCCCGGGTGAGCCGTTCGCTGTGCCGAATGTCACTCATATGCCATCAAAAGATGCAGAGGGTGATGATCCGCCTCCACGCTCGAAGTCGAGGCCGGGTCCCGACGGGACGGATCGGTCGGTTGTCCGAGTGCTTCGCGCGACCGGCGGGAGGTATCCCGGCACCCTCGTATTCCCGTCCCCCGGGCGGCTTCGGCGCGGCCGGGTCCCCCCGGGATTGCCCGCATCGGGCAGCACCACGCAGGCCGAATCCCAAGACCAAAGGAATGACATGGACACCCTCGTCCACTCCGCGGCGAATCCCACCGTCGACACGTCCTCCAAGCTCCGGGTGTTGCTCATGCTGGAGCTGCACGAAGGCTCGGAGCAGCGCTTCCTGGAAGCCTACGAGCGCATCCGGCACCAGGTGGCCGCCGTACCGGGCCACTTGCGCGACCAGCTCTGCCAGTCGATCGAGGACCCGACCCAGTGGCTGATCACCAGCGAGTGGGAGGGCAGTTCCGAATACCTGGCCTGGGTGGACAGCCCCGAGCACCAGATGATGGTGCAGCCGCTGCACGGCTGCGTACGCGGCACCCGTTCGCTGCGGTTCGCGGTGGCCCGCGAGACCGACCTGCGCGCGGACCAGGCCGGCTCGGTGATCACCAAGGGCGCCCGGGGCGCGAAGGCGAAGGCGGGTTCCGGCGCCAAGGCGAAGGCGGGCGCGACCGACAAGGTCAAGGCGGGGAGCGCCAAGGCCAAGGCGGGCGCGACCGACAAGGCCCGCGCGGCGGCTCCGGCGGTGCCCGGTGTGGTCCGCTGCGCGCTCACCTTCACCGTCAAGCCCGGCAGCGAGGCGGCGGTGGCGAAGATCCTCGCCGGCTACAAGTCGCCCGCGGCCCGGGTGAACGCCACCACGTCGCTGCGCCGCACGTCGGTGTTCATGCTCGGGAACCGGGTGGTGCGCGCGATCGAGGTCGAGGGCGACCTGCGGGCCGCGCTGCGGCACGTGGCCGAGCAGCCGCAGGTGCGGGCCGCCGAGGAGGCGCTGAACCCGCACCTGGAGGAGGCCCGCGACCTGAACGACTCCGAGGCCGCCCGGGCGTTCTTCATGCGCTCCTCGCTGGCCGAGGCATACCACCTGACCGCACCCGCCTCCGGCAAGTCGGCGAAGGCGCGGACCACCCGTCGTGCGCTGTTGTACCCGGTGCGGCACGGCTGCGGCGAATCCGCCGCCACCGTGCTCCAGCGGCACGACGAACAGGTGATCGCGTCCGGTTCTGGGCCGATCGCGAGCAGCTCGGTCTTCCTGCGTGGAGACACCCTGGTGCGCGTGCTCGATCTGCGCGGCGACTCGCACGATCCGGCGACGGTGCTGGGCATCGACCGCGAGGAGTCCGCGGCCCGGCTGAGCCGGCTGCTCGACCTCGGTGGGGACGGCGCGCTGGACACCGACAAGGGCCTGCGGAACCTGCTCGCCTCGGCCGAGACGACCCTCGTCACCGACCGTCGCGCCGACCGCGACGCATGACCCCCCGGGCGGCGCCTTCGGGCGCCGCCCGCCACTTGGAGGTGGCACACATGACCACGCAGACCGTACGCATCGTCAACGTCGACGAGGTCGAGCCCAACCGGCGCCGGGGCGGTGACCTCCGGGTCACCCTCGGCCCGGCGACCGTGGGGTGCACCAGCGGCTTCATGGGCCTGGCCATCATCGAGCCCGGCGACATGATCACCGAGCACTACCACCCGTACTCCGAGGAGTTCATCCACGTCGTCACCGGCGCGCTGGAGGTCGACCTGGACGGCATCACCTATGAACTCCGCCCCGACCAGGGCCTGATGGTGCCCAAGAACATGCGGCACCGGTTCCGCAACGTCGGCCGGGTCCAGGCGCGGATGGTCTTCCAACTCGCCCCGTTGGCGCCCCGACCGGAACTGGGGCACGTCGACACGGAGGGGATCGAGCCCGCCGAGACCGTGGGCGCCGACTCTTGAGGCGCCGGGTGGCGGTCACCGGCGTCGGCGTCGTGGCGCCCGGCGGCGTGGGTGTCACCGCGTTCTGGGATCTGCTGATGGCCGGCCGTACGGCGACCCGGGGGATCACCTTCTTCGACCCCACCGGGTTCCGCTCCCGGATCGCCGCCGAATGCGACTTCGACCCGATCGCCCGCGGCGTCAACCGGGATCGGGCGCAACGCGCGGACCGCTACGTGCAGTTCGCGCTCGCGGCGGCGGCGGAGGCGGTCACGGACTGCGGCCTGGACCGGGACGGCGAGGACCCCTGGCGGTTCGGCGTCTCGCTGGGCACCGCGGTGGGTGGCACCACCCGGCTCGAACACGACTACGTCGCGGTCAGCGACTCGGGTCGGAACTGGGCGGTGGAGCCGAAGCGGGCCAACCCGTTCCTGCACCGGGCGTTCTCGCCGAGCACCCTGGCCTCCGAGGTGGCCGAGGAGTTCGGCGCCCGGGGCCCGGTGCAGACGGTGTCCACCGGATGCACCTCGGGGCTGGACGCGATCGGCTACGCCGCACACGCGATCGAGGAGGGCCGGGCCGATGTGTACCTGGCCGGTGCCTCCGATTCGCCGATCTCGCCGATCACGGTCGCCTGCTTCGACGCGATCAAGGCGACCTCGACCCGCAACGACGACCCGGCGCACGCCTCCCGGCCGTTCGACGCGGACCGGGACGGCTTCGTCCTGGGCGAGGGCGCCGCCGTGCTCGTCCTGGAGGAACTCGAACACGCCCGGCGGCGTGGCGCCCGTGTCTACTGCGAGGTCGGCGGCTTCGCCACCCGGGGCAACGCGCACCACATGACCGGGCTGACCCGCGAGGGCCTGGAGATGTCCGAGGCGATCGACCGCGCGCTGGCCGATGCGGAGGTCGACCCCACCGCGATCGACTACGTCAACGCGCACGGCTCGGGCACCAAGCAGAACGACCGCCACGAGACGGCGGCGGTCAAGCGGTCCCTGGGCGAGCACGCGTACAAGACCCCGATGAGTTCGATCAAGTCCATGGTGGGCCACTCGCTCGGCGCGATCGGCGCGATCGAACTGGCCGCGTGTGCCCTGGCGATGGAGCACAAGGCGGTGCCGCCCACGGCGAACTACCAGACCCCGGACCCGGAGTGCGACCTCGACTACGTGCCGGGGACGGCCCGGCCGATGGCACTGCAGACGGTGCTGTCGGTCGGCAGCGGGTTCGGCGGCTTCCAGTCCGCCGTGGTGCTGGATCGCCGGGAAAGGAGACCCCGGTGAACACCTCAGTACCCAGACGCACCGTGGTGACCGGTGTCGGCGTCGTCGCGCCCAACGGCGTCGGCGTCGACGTGTTCTGGAAGGCCACCCGGGAGGGCCGCAGCGTCCTGGACCGGATCAGCCGCGAGGGATGCGGCGAACTGCCGTTGGCCGTCGCCGGCGAGGTGCGCGACTTCGACCCGGCCACCGTGGTCGAGGAGCGCTTCCTGGTCCAGACCGACCGCTTCACGCACTTCGCGATGGTCGCCGCGGACCAGGCGCTCGCCGACGCCGCGCTGGGCCCGATGCCGACGTTCGGCGTCGGGGTGACCACCGCGAGCTGCTCCGGCGGCGGCGAGTTCGGCCAGCGCGAACTGCAGAACCTGTGGGGCCAGGGTCCCGGCTTCGTCGGGCCCTACCAGTCCATCGCCTGGTTCTACGCCGCCACCACCGGCCAGGTCTCCATCCGCGGCGGCTTCAAGGGGCCGTGCGCGGTGCTGGCCAACGACGAGGCCGGCGGCCTGGACGCGATCGCGCACGCGACCCGCACCATCCGGCGCGGCACCGACGCGGTCGTGGTCGGCGCGGCGGAGGCCCCGCTCGCGCCGTACTCCATGGTGTGCCAGCTCGGCTACGACGCGCTCAGCCTGGCCCGCGAACCCGCGCAGGCCTACCTCCCGTTCACCTCGGCCGCGTGCGGATTCGCGCCCGCGGAGGGCGGCGCGATGTTCGTCGTCGAGGAGGCGGAGGCGGCCTACCGGCGCGGTGCCCGCGTGCACGCGGAAGTGGCCGGGCACGGCGCCACGTTCACCGGCACCTCGGGCTGGGGGCCCTCCCGGTACGGACTCGCCCGGGCGATCCGGGACGCGCTGGCCGAGGCCGAGTGCGCCCCGCAGGACATCGACGTGGTCTTCGCCGACGCGCTCGGTGTGCGCGAGGCCGACCACGCCGAAGTACTGGCCCTGTCCGACGCGTTGGGCGCGCACGCGGCCCGGGTGCCGGTCACCGCGCCCAAGGCCGGCATCGGACGCGCCTACTGCGGCGCGCCCGTGCTGGACTGCGCCGCCGCGATCCTGGCAATGGAACACGGCGTACTGCCGCCCACCCCGGGCGTCTTCGACGTCTGCCACGACGTCGACCTGGTCACCGGTCGGGCCCGAACCGCCGAACTGCGCACCGCCCTGGTGCTCAGCCGCGGCCTGATGGGCCACAACGCGGCCCTGGTGCTTCGCCGCGGCGACGGCCGGCCCGGGACGCCCTTCCCGACCCCGTAGCCGTCCACTCGAAAGGAAGTCTGCGATGAACGGACCCTTCACCTACGAGGAACTCGCCGCGCTGATGAAGTCCTGCGCCGGCGTCACCGCCGATCCCGACCACATGAGTCGCCCGGACGCGACGTTCGAGGAGTTCGGCCTCGACTCGCTGGGCCTGCTCGGGATCGTCTCCGAAGTGGAGCGGCGCTACAAGTTCCCGCTGGGCGCGGACGCGGACCAGTGCAAGACCCCGCGCGAGTTCCTGGAAATCACCAACTCCCAACTGACCTCTGGAGTGTGACATGGCCGGCCATACCGACAACGACATCGTCATCGCGGCCCCGATCGACCTGATCTGGGACATGACCAACGACGTGGAGCACTGGACGGACCTGTTCAGCGAGTACGCGTCGGTGGAGATCCTCTCCCGCGAGGACGCCAAGGTCACCTTCCGCCTCACCATGCACCCGGACCGGGACGGCAAGGTGTGGAGCTGGGTGTCCGAGCGCGAGGCCGACCGCGAGACCCGCACGGTGTGGGCCCGCCGGGTGGAGACGGGGCCGTTCGCGCACATGCACATCCGCTGGGAGTACCACGAGGTCCCCGACGGCGTGCGGATGCGCTGGGTGCAGGACTTCGCGATGAAGGAGACCGCCCCGGTCGACGACGCGTGGATGACGGACAACATCAACCGCAACTCGCGTGTGCAACTGGAACTGATCCGGGACAAGATCCAGCAGCGCGCCCGGGAGATGGGCGGCGAGCCCGCCGCCGCGCGCACCTGGTGACCGGCGCGTCGTCGACGGCCCGGCCGCCGACGACGCGCCCCGTCGGCGGGGCCGCGCGTCCCGCGACCCCGCCGACCATCCCACCCACTCACCGGGAAGGACCCGAACGCATGCACCGCACCCTGATCGTGGCCCGGATGAAGCCCGACTCGGCAACCCGGATCGCGGACATCTTCGCCGACTCCGACACCGGCGAACTCCCGCACCTCGTGGGCGTCACCGGCCGCAGCCTGTTCCAATTCGGCGACCTGTACCTGCATCTGATCGAGGCCGACCGACCGCCCGGGCCCGCCGTCGCCAAGGTCACCGGACACCCGCAGTTCCGCGACATCAGCGAACGACTGGCCATGCACGTGAACGCGTACGACCCGCAGACCTGGCGGTCGCCGCAGGACGCGATGGCCCGCGAGTTCTACCGCTGGGAGCGCGGCACGACCGGGTAGCGGCCGCGATCCGGGACCCGCGTACGAACTCCCCTCCCCGGAGCCCGCGTTCCCGGGACCGGTCGCTCCGCGGCCCTTGCGTCCAGGGCTCTTCGCCGCACGGCCCCGCAGTCGAAGGCCCCTTCGTCCAAGGCCCCTCCGTCCAAGGACCTGCCCCCATGATCGAGACCGACCTCGGGCCCACCGTCCGCACCCGACCCGACTGGGTCAAGTGCGGGCGCTGCGCCGAACTCGTTTACGGCAAACGCTTCACCCGGGACCTGCGGGTGTGCCCCGACTGCGGTGACCACGCCCGGCTGACGGCGCGTCAACGCCTGGACCAACTCCTCGACCCCGGCTCCGAGACGCCGCTGACGGCCGGTCCCACCCCGCACGACCCGCTGGGCTTCGTGGACTCGCGCCCCTACCCGGAACGACTGGCCGAGGCCCGCGCCGAGACCGGGATGGACGAGGCGGTGCTGTGCGCGCGCGGCACCGTCCACGGCCGACCGGTCGTGGTGGCGGCGATGGACTTCCGCTTCATGGGCGGCAGTCTGGGCTGCGCCGTGGGCGCGCTGGTCACCGAGGCCGCCGACGAGAGCCTGCGCACCCGCACCCCCCTGTTGCTGGTCACCGCCTCCGGCGGCGCCCGCATGCAGGAGGGTGTGCTCTCGCTGATGCAGATGGCCAAGACCGCGTACGCCCTGGCCGAACTGCACGAGGCCGGCGTCCTGGTGTTGTCGCTGATCACCGACCCCACCTACGGCGGGGTGGCCGCGTCCTTCGCCACGCTCGCCGACGTCATCCTGATCGAACCGGGTGCCCGGCTCGGCTTCGCCGGCCCCCGGGTGATCGAACACACCATCGGCGAACGGCTGCCCACCGGCTTCCAGACCGCCGAGTTCCTGCTGGAGCACGGCATGGTCGACGTGATCGTGCCCCGACCGGCGCTGCGCGCGACCATCCGGCAGTTCCTCGCCCTGGACGAGCCCCGCGGGGAGCGACCCGACGACGTGCCCGACGAGCCACCCGCCCCGCCCGTGCCCTCGGCGCACGCGCCGGACGAGGGGGACCCGTGGGACGCCGTCCGGCTGGCCCGGCACCCGGCCCGGCCGACCACGCTCGACTACGCGAGCCGACTCCTGGACGACTTCAACGAGTTGCACGGCGACCGGATCGGCGCCGACTGCCCCGCCGTGGTCGGCGGCATCGGCCGGCTCGACGGTCTGGCGGTGATGCTGATCGGACACCAAAAGGGTGGCGACAACCTCGCCGAACGCCAACACCGCAAGTTCGGCATGGCCACCCCGGCGGGCTTTCGCAAGGCCGCCCGGCTGATGCGACTCGCCGCCAAGCTGGGCCTGCCGGTGATCACGCTGGTGGACACGCCCGGGGCCAACCCCGGGCCGGACGCCGAACGGGACGGACAGGCGGTCGCCATCGCGGAGAACCTGCGCCTGATGGCCCGGCTGCCCACCCCGATCGTCACCGTGATCACCGGCGAGGGCGGCAGCGGCGGCGCGCTCGCCCTGGCCGTCGCCGATCGGGTGCTGATCGGCGAGCACGGCGTCTACTCGGTGATCAGCCCGGAGGGCTGCGCGGCCATCCTGTGGAAGGACCCCTCGGCCGCACCCGCCGCGGCGGCCGCACTGCGCATGCGGCCCCGCGAACTGCTGCGCCTGGGGGTGGTCGACCGGATCGTGCCCGAACCCGCCGGTGGCGCGCACACCGACCCGGGCCGGGCCGCCGCGCTGCTGCGCGCGGCGCTGATCCCCGTCGTCGAGGAACTGCTCGCGCTGGACAAGACCCGGCTCCTGCGCGAACGCGGCGAGCGATTCCGGAGCTTCGGCGTCACGCCGGATGCCCGTGCCGAAGGAAGTGCGTCATGACCCCACCCCACGGATCCCCCGAAGCGCGCGACGCGCACGCCGGCGACCACCTCAACAACCACGCCGGCTACGCGGACGAACGGTGGGTCAAGCCGCTGAACCCCGCACAGCCGCACCCGCAGTCGCCCCCGCCGGTCTCCGGCGACGAGCCGCGGCAGGCGCGCACCGGTTCGGTGCCGCCGCGCTTGATCCGGTTGCGCTGCGGCGACACCACCCTCGAGATCGAGTGGCCCGAACCCGCCGCGACGGGCGCCGCGGCGCCCGCGGCGTCCGGTGGCCCCGTCGCCGCCGCGCCCGTCGGGGAGCGGGTCGAGCCGGACGGCGGACGGCGGTTCGTCTGCGCGCCGATGGTCGGCACGTTCTACCACGCCCCCGAGGTGGGTGCGAAGCCCTTCGTCAGCGTCGGCGACACCGTCCGGCCCGGTCAGACGGTGGGCATCCTGGAGATCATGAAGATGATGAACACCATCACCGCCGACGTGTCCGGGCAGGTGGTGGAGGTGATGGTGCCGGACGCGCACCCGGTGGAGTACCAGCAACCGCTGATCGCGATCGAACCGCGCGCGGTGGGCCCGGACGGGAGCGCCGGTCACGCCGGCGGTTTCGACCACACCCCTTGACGCGAGTCCCAGTCCGGGCCGTCGCGGTCCGAACACCCAGCGCCGACATCGACCGAGGTGGTCCACGTGTTCTCGACCGTGCTCATCGCCAACCGGGGGGAAATCGCCCTGCGGGTGGCCCGCACCTGCCGCGAACTCGGCATTCGCACCGTGGCCGTGTACTCGACCGCCGACCGCGACTCCGCCGTCGTGCGCTTCGCCGACGAGGCCGTGCACATCGGCCCGCCACCCGCCCGATCCAGCTACCTCAACATGCCGGCGATCATCGAGGCGGCCCGACGCACCGGCGCGGAGGCGATCCACCCCGGGTACGGATTCCTGTCCGAGGACCCCGACTTCGCCGAGATCTGCGAGGCGCACGGGATCACCTTCATCGGGCCGCCGCCGCACGTCATGCAGCGCCTGGGCGACAAGAGCGAGGCACGCGCGGTGATGGCCGCGGCCGGACTGCCGGTTCTGCCGGGCAGCGACGGCGCGTTGACGTCGCCGGCCGAGGCGTCCGAGATCGCCGCCCGGGTCGGCTACCCGGTGATCCTCAAGGCGGTCGCGGGCGGCGGCGGTCGCGGCATGAGCGTGGTGCGCGACCCGGACGAACTGGCCTGGGCGTACCAGGACACCCGCGCCCACGCGCGGGCCGTCTTCGGTGACGAACGGCTCTACCTGGAGCGGTACATCGACGACGCCCGACACGTCGAGGTCCAGGTGTTGTGCGACCGGCACGGCGGCGCGGTGCACCTGGGCGAACGCGACTGCTCGGTGCAGCGACGGCACCAGAAGCTGGTCGAGGAGTCCCCGGCTCCGCACCTGCCGGCCGAGGTGCGCGACGCGATGTGTGCGGCGGCGCTGCGCGGCGCGTCCGCCGTCGGCTATGTCGGCGCCGGGACCTTCGAGTTCGTGGTCACCCCCGCGCACCATTTCCACCTACTGGAGATCAACTGCCGGATCCAAGTGGAGCATCCGGTGACCGAGATGGTCACCGGCGTCGACATCGTGCGCGAACAACTCACCATCGCCGCCGGCGCGCCCCTGACGTTCGGTCAGGAGGACGTGGTGCCGCGCGGGGTGGCGATCGAGTGCCGGATCAACGCCGAGGACCCCACCCGCGGGTTCGCGCCGACCCCCGGTCGGCTCACCGAGTTCGTGCCGCCCGGCGGGCCGTGCGTGCGGATCGACACGCACGCGTACCCGGGCTGGACGGTGGGGCCCGACTACGACTCGCTGCTCGCCAAGGCGATCGTCTGGGCGCCGGACCGGGACCGGGCCATCGCGCGCGCCGAGCGGGCGTTGAGCGAGTTCCGAGTGGCCGGCGGCGGCGTGCACACCACCCTGGGCTTCCTGCGCCGGCTGCTCGCCCACCCCGTGTTCCGCGCCGGCGAGCACACCACGGGGCTCGTCGAAACGATGACCTCCGACGTCGCCGAGACCACCCCGGCTCGGCCGCCCGTACCCGTTTCCTGAACCGTTCCCATCCCTCTCCCACGAAGGCAGATCGCGCTCATGCTCGTACAACGGTTGCTTCCCCTCGCCGGCGTCACCGCCCTGGCCGTGCTGGGCTCGGTCCTGGCACCGGTAGCGCACGCGGACACCCGGCACGTGGTCCATCCCGGCGAATCGATCCAGGCGGCGGTGGACGCGGCCGCGCCGGGGGACACCATCGAGGTGTCGGCCGGCACCTACCCGGGCAGCGTGCTGATCGGCACGGACGGCCTGACGATCCGCGGCGCGGGCGAGCGTACGGTGATCACGCCCGGCGAGTCGGCGGCGAACGCGTGCGCGGCGGCCGGACACGGCATCTGTGTGTTCGGCACGGCGGAGGACCCGGTGTCCGACGTGCGGATCCAGTCGCTGGCGGTCACCGGCTTCGGCAAGACCGGGGTGATGGGCAACGCCACCGAAGGCATGCGGGTACGCCGGGTGTTCGCGCACGACAACGGCGAGCACGGGATCGGCCAGGAGAACTCCACCCGCGCCGCGTTCACCGACAACACCACGAACGACAACGTCCAGGCGGGGCTGTTCCTGGCCGACACCGCCGACGCCTTGGGCGCGATCATCGCCCGCAACCACGCGTCGGGCAACCGGCTCGGCGTGCTGATCCGGCGCGGGCGCGAGTTGGCGGTCGAGTACAACGAGCTGACCGGCAATTGCGCCGGGGTGTTCGTGGTCGGCGACGAGACGCAGCCGGTGGCCGGGTCGCTGGCGATCCGGCGCAATCGGATCGACGAGAACAACAAGTACTGCGAGGGGAATTCCAGGATCGCGCACATCCAGGGCTCGGGCATCGTGCTCACCGGTGCCCAGGAGACGCGGGTGACGGACAATCAAGTCCGGGACAACCGGGGCGAGTCGCCGATGTCCGGGGGCATCGTGATGGTGCCCAGCTTCTCCGGCGACGCGACCACGAACAACGTGATCCAGGACAACGAGGCGTTGCGCAACGAACCGGCCGACCTGGCGAACCGGGACGGCAAGGCGGTCAACACGTTCACCGCGAACGTGTGTGGCCGCTCGGAGCCGGAAGGGCACTGCTGACCGGACGCGATACCCGGCGCCGGCACCGGACTCGGTGCCGACGCCGGGTTTCGTCCGTTCGGACTCCCGGTACCGGCGGGGGACTTGGGGCGGTCGGAGTCACCGCATCCCCGACATGCCCCCCATGGACGGGTCGGGAGCGGCGGGCGGGGTGTCGCCGTAGCCCAGGATCGCCATCATGCCCAACTCGCTGTGGTACAGGTTGTGGCAGTGCAGCATCCACTCGCCCGGGTTCCGGGCGAGCACGTCCACCGTCACCCGCTCCCTCGGACGCACGATCACGGTGTCCTTGCGCGGGCCCCGGCCCTCGTCGCCGCGCACCTGGAAGGTGTGCCCGTGCAGGTGGACCGGATGCCACATGCGGGTGGCGTTGATGAAGGACAGTCGGATCCGCTCGCCGACGGCGACCGGCACCCGCAGCGGCGTCATCTCCGGCGCCGCGGTCGTACCGAGCGTCCAACCCGTTCCGTTCGCCCCGCGGCCCAGCAGCAGATCCACCGCGCGGGCGGGCGCGTCGCCCTGGTCCACCGACGGGTCGGCGACCAGGTCGGCGAGGGTGAGCAGGCGGCGATCCAATTCGGGTACCGCGACCGAGGGATCGGGGGCGTCGCCGGCCGAGGTGCGCAGCACGGCGAACGCCCGGGCGTCCTTGCCCTCGGCCGCGGCCACCAGCGGGAACACCCCGTCGGCCAGGGTGACCAGCACGTCGTAGCGCTCGCCCATCCCGATCAGCAGCGTGTCCACGGTGACCGGCAGCACCGGGAACCCGTCGGTGTGCGTGACGGTCAGTCGGTGACCGCCCAACGCGACCCGGAACGCGGTGTCCGCCCCGGCGTTGACCAACCGCAGCCTGATCCGTCGACCGGGGCTGTCGGTGAATACGTCGGGGGCCTGCGGTGTGCGGCCGTTGATCAGGTAGTGCGGGTAGTCGATGTGACCGGCCGTCCCGCCCAGCAGCGTGCTGCGCAGGTTGCGTGCCGGCCGGGGCGTGTCCCGGATCGTGCCCAGTTCGGTGTCCGGATCGGTGCCGGTGCCGTCGAGCCAGTCGTCGAGGACCACGGCCCACTCCGCGTCGTAGCCGAGCGGTTCGGCCGGGTCCTCGACCACGAGCACCCCGTACATCCCGCGGTCGAGCTGGGTGCCCACGTGCGAGTGGTAGAAGAACGTGCCCGGATCGGGCGCGGTGAAGCGGTAGTCGAAGGTGTCGCCGGACGCGACCGGGACCTGGCTGAGTCCGGGGGCGCCGTCCATCGTTGGATCGATCCGCACGCCGTGCCAGTGCACCGTGGTCTCCTGCGGCAGTCCGTTGCGCAACCGCGCGGAGACCGTGCCGCCCGCGGTGACCCGGATCTGTGGGCCGGGCGCCCGGTCGCCGTACGCCCACGTGCGCACGGTACGCGAGCCCAGGTCGACGGTGACCGGCGCCGCGTCGAGCGGCACGGCGGTGTCGGCGGCGGGGAACGCGGACCGTGGCGCGGCGCCGGTGCGCAGCGGCGCCCGGGCGCCGGCGCCGAGCAGGGCGACGCTGCCCACCGCGCCGAACAGCAGGGCCCGGCGGGTCGGGTGGGAGGGGACAGGCACGATGCGGCCCTGCTTCCTGGAGTCGGCTCGCGATGAGGCATCGCCCGCCGGCGGACCGGCGTGGTCCGGCGGTGAGTACCCCGCGCCGGGCGCGCCGAACACGCCGCTCGGACTCGGCGCCCGGTGCGTCCGGGCGGGTGCCGCCACCCGGGTGAAACCCGCGAATCAGCAGTTGCCGGCCGCGATTCGGGTCGTTGCACCGGACGTCGCGCCACCCGCGGCGCCATCCGAAACGGAGATCTCATGAACACGTTCAAGAAGACCGCGGCCGTGGCCGTCGGCATCACCGCGCTCGTCATGTCGGGTGCGGGCGTCGCCAGCGCCGGCTCCGAGGCCAAGGGTGCGGCCGTCGGCTCGCCGGGCGTACTGTCCGGCAACAACGTCCAGATCCCGGTCCACGTGCCGATCAACGTCTGCGGCAACAGCCTCAACCTGCTCGGCTTCTTCAACCCGACGGTCGGCAACATCTGCGCGAACATCGACGGCGACCACGACAAGGGCGGGCACGAGGGCGGGCACTCCCAGCACCAGGCCCCGCAGCACCACGACGGCGGCCACCAGGGCTGACGCGCGTCGGCGCGCCTCGTCCTCCGGCGACAGCGCTCGACATCGTTGTACCGGCGGCCCCTTCGATACGAACGGGTCCGAGGGGCCGCCCGGCCGGACCGATCGATACCCTCCTCGACGGTCCGGCAGGTGTCGCCGGCACGTGGCCGGTGTGCTCGCGGCGACTACGGCTTGCGTCCCACCGCGCCGTACATGGCCACGTCCGGGGTCTTGTCGCCCGCCTCGGGCCGCCATCGGGAGCAGGAGACGACGCCGGGTTCCAGCAACTCCAGGCCGTCGAAGAAGCGTTCGATGTCCTCGGGTGAGCGCTGTTTGAGTCTGGGCGTGCCGTGCGCGTTCCAGAACGCCACCGCGTCGTCCACGTCCGGCGGCGCCGGCGGACTGGTCACGGTATGCGACAGCGCCAGGTGGCTGCCGGAGGGAAGCGCGTCCAGCAGTCGACGGACCGTCCCGTACGCCTCGTCGTCGTCGTTGACGAAGATGATCACGCCGAGCAGGACGAGTGCGATGGGCTGGTCGAAGTCCAGCGTCTTGGCGGCGCGGGCCAGGATCTCGTCGACGTCGCGCAGGTCGGCGTCGATGTAGCGGGTCGCCCCCTCCGGGCTGCTGGTGAGCAGGGCCCGGGCGTGTACGAGGACCAGCGGATCGTTGTCGACGTACACGATCCGCGATTCCGGAGCCACGGCCTGGGCTATCTCGTGGGTGTTTCCGGCGGTCGGCAGTCCCGTGCCGATGTCGAGGAACTGGCGGATGCCCAGATCCTTGGCCAGATAGCGGATCGCTCGGCCCAGGAACTGCCGGTCGGCGAGGGCGTAGTCGCGCGTTCCGGGGTGGATCGCGGCGATCTGATCGCCGGTCTCGCGGTCCACGGGGTAGTTGTCCTTGCCGCCCAGCCAGTAGTTCCACACGCGGGCGGTGTGCGCTACCTCGGTGTCGATCTTCCGCTCGGGTAAAGCCGATTCTGCGTCGAGTATGGACTCGGCCACGAACTCTCATCTCCGGATGCCGTGTGGGGTGGTCCAGGCCAATCTAGGGGCCCATACACCGGGCCGGCAGGCATCGCGGTGAACGTTCCATCACGTTAGGCAAACTTTCCGAGCGGCGACACCCGACCCGTGCGGGCGGGGCGGGGCGAGGGGGCGTCGGTCGCCGGGTCGCCGGGCCGCGCCGGGTCGGCGGCATCCGTCGTGGAGTGACAAGGGCGCCGCCGAGCCGGGTCGGTGGAATCGGCCGGTCGGGTCCCCGGGGTCAGGCCTTCTTCTCCGTGTAACGGAACTCCGGGCCGTAGGTGGTGGGTTCGGGCAGGGGGTGTTGGACGGGCAGCCGGATCCGCATGAGTTCCACCGCGGGGTCGCGCATCTTCCGCATGTGGGCGACGGCGGTGGCCAGGTCGGTCGATGAGCCCTTCGCCCAGGCCGACTCCAGGGCGCGCAACATCGAGCTGTATTCGATGTTGCCCTTCTCGATCAGCTTCGCCGCCTCGGGGTCCACCTGGTACGCCGTGGCCCAGCCGCCCTTGGGTACCCGGCCCATGGGATGGGCGTCGGGCATCGCGATCGGATCGCCACGGAAATCCCACTCCGGCTTCGAGACCATGACCAACTTCCTGCCTCGGAAGATCTCCCGGAACACATAGTAGTGCGCCAACGAGACCGCGACCTGTGGTTGGTCGGGTGTCTTGTCGGTGCCCTCGCCCTCGGCCTTGATGATCTCGATGGCCCGCTCGACGTCGCTGAGCTGCTCGATCTTGAAGACTTCCGGAGCCTGGTTCACCACCTGTCGGGTGCCCTGGATCGCGCTCTCGTTGGCCTTGAACGCCTTGAGGATCCGGGTGTAGAAGGCGCCGATCGACGGATAGGCGTCGGCGAATTCGGCGAGTGGTTGCTCGGGGCGCTCGATCTCGGAGAAGAGCTCGACGGATCGGGTGTTCAGGCCCTCCAGATGGATGTCCAGGTCCTTGCGCACGCCGCCGGGCAGCTTGGTCGGGTAGCTGGGAACCACCGTCGCACCGGGCCGATTGCTCAGGATCGGTGTCCCGCCGATGGTGGTGAGCAGGTTGCAGGCGAGCCCGAAGTGGCGCATCTCGTCCCAGACGATCGAGTCGATCGCCCGGGAGACGTCACCGCGCTCCTTGATCGACCAGACCCCGGACAGGTAGGGCGGCAGCGTGGCGAGTTCCAGGACGATCGCCTGCTGGAGCGCGTCCTTGAGCCACTGCACGGTGAGTTGTTCGTCGGATACTCCCATCAGCTCGACGATGGCTTCGCTCTCGTATTCGAGAACCGTTGTCATGCCGCTCTCCTGTCGATTCGGTCCGGACCCGAGGGCCCGGGCGACTACTCCCCGCAGCCGGCAACGTATGGGTTGGTTCGGGGCGAGTTACGGCCCCACCCCCGATGGCCCACCGGATTCACTCGTTCGGACGATCGTGCGGGGTCGGCGAAGCAACCCGCGCTCCGGTGACCGGACTTCGAGGACTGCGGCGGCCCCGCGACGCCCTGGGATCCGCACTCGACGTCGAGGCGGCGTTCGGGCGCGTCGGAGCGGGCCGGTGTCGGTCCAACGGACACCGCCGGCCCGACCTCGCCCCAGGGGGCGGGTGTCGGGCCGGCGGTGGTCGGTGCATCCGGGGGTTCCCGGAGGTGATTCAGGCCCCGGGGCCGGTGAACAGGCCGCGACCGGCCTTGATCGCGCGGCCGGCCTTGACCAGACCCTCCGTGGACGTACGCACGCTCTCCATGCGGCTCTTGGTGGCGGTCTCACCCAGAGCCTCGGTGAGCTGACGGACGTTCATGGGTTCGCCGGTGCCTTCCAACAACGCGGCGATCTCGTCGCGCAGGTGGGAGCGGACCGGGCGAGCCGCCGCCGGTTCGGGAGCGACCGGCTCGACCGGAGCGACCGGCTCGACCGCCTTGGCCGGAGCCGCCTTCGCGCGGGTGGTCTTCTTCTTGGCGGCGGGCTTGGTGGCGGGCTTGGCCGCGGGGGCCTTGCGTGCCGATGCGGCCTGTATCCGCGTCTTTTCCTTCGTAGCCGCAACCGTCTTGCGCTTGCGACGCGTGGCCGGAGCGGGAGCCGGCGGCTCCTCCGCGACGACTTCCTCCGCCGGAGCCTCCTCGACGGGAGCCTCCTCGGCCGGGGTCTCCTCGACCGGAGCAACCTCGACCGGCGCCTCCGCGACGGGTTCGGCCTCGACCGGAGCGACCTCGACCGGTGCGACGGGTTCGGCCTCGGCCCGGGGCAGCGGCACCAGCGGGCGGATCAGCGCGAGGTGTTCCACCGCGCTCAGCCGGGCCGCCAACTGCCGTTCCACATCCGCCAGTTCCTCACGCAGCCGGTCTCGCTGCCCGGCCAGTTCACTAGCCTCCTTTTCCAAAGAAATCCGCAGTTCGTCCACAGACGATGCGACCATCCGGCGACTCCTTCTCATGCCACTGGGACGCTGGAAGGGCGAACGCGGCCCGTTGTCGGGGCGGGCATGTACCCTTCCGGCGGGTGGGGACTTCCCACCCGCTCTGCGCCCATGATCCACCGAAACCCCTTTCCGCGGGGCGGCGGTATCCAAGTGTGATGAATTCAGGCCCCCGATGGTGTAGGGAAGCCGGCTTCGTGGATGGGTCTTTCCGGGGTCGCGGCGGCGTGTACCCGATGGATTCGGCGACTTCCGCGGGCGCGCGGGCGGATGCGCGTGCGCGGTCGGCGAGCGTTGTCGGCGGGCGACTTCGGCGGGCGGCGGTTCCGGGTCCGATCAGGGGTGGTGTTACCCGCCCGATCGGGACGGATGGGCGTCCCAGGCTCGGAGCGCGGCGGTTTCACGGTTGTTGGTGATGCCGGGGCTGTGGGGACGGCCGAACGGGACGTCGTCGGCGGCGCGGTGGTCCTGCCGGTGGTCGGCGATGTCCGTGAGCGGCCGGGTGGTCGGGCCGTGCGCGCGGGCCCGGGACGTGTGCTTCCGCCGGCGCGTGCCGCCGTGGTGTGGCTTGCCCGGCGGGCGCCCGTCGCCGTCCCGGGCCGGACCCGCCGGGCGCGGCGGCGATTCACCCGGTGAGGTGAACGCGGGCCGGTTGCTCCGGCCACGCTGGGCATGATGCGAGGCATGAGGGCTGAACGCACGACCCGCGATCGGACGAGCCGCGATCGGACGAGTCGCGACCGGATGAGCCGCGACTTGGCGAACAACGACCCGGCGCGCCGCGACCGGAGTCCCTCGTGCGGGGACCGACCCGGGACGCCTTCGTGGTTGTTCGAGGTGGTCGAGGCAGCGCGGGGATCGGGGCCGGCGGCCGATTCCGACCGAGGGCGGGGTTCGTGGTGACGCGGCCGGTCGAACCCGATCCGTCGGCGCCGGGCGGGCGGGCGCTGCGCCGCCCGCGTCGGCTGCGGCCGGGTGATCGGGTCGCGGTGGTGTGCCCGGCCGGTCCGGTCGAGGCCGAGCGGTTGCGTATCGGGTGTGCGGTGCTGGCCGACCTGGGGCTGGAAGTGGTGCCGGGCGCGCACGTCCTCGATGGGCAGGGGCCGGGGTATCTCGCCGGCACCGACCGGGATCGGGCGCACGACCTGGAGGACGCGTGGCGGGATCCCGATATCGACGCGATCGTCTGCGCGCGCGGCGGATATGGTGCCGCACGGGCACTCGACCTGCTGTGTTGGGAGTCGATGGCGGCGGCGGAGCCGAAGGTCTTCCTGGGATCCAGTGATGTCACCTCCCTGCACACCGCGTTCGCCGCCCGGCTGGGCGTGGTCACCCTGTTCGGGCCGATGCCCGCCACCGCCGGCTTCGGCGCGGTGGACGGCATACCGCCCGACCCGGGCACCCTCGCCCACCTGCGCGCGACCTTGTTCAGTCCGGAGGACGCGATGGAACTGGGCTCCGCGGAGGCCCGCCCCCTGGTGGCCGGTCGTGCCCGCGGGGTCACCACGGGTGGCACGCTGAGTCTGGTGGTCGGCTCGCTGGGATGCCCGGAGTCGTCGCCCGCCGGCGGCGCGATCGTGCTGTTCGAGGACATCGGGGAACAGCCGTATCGCATTGATCGGTTGCTCACCCAACTGCTGCGCTCGGGGTGGTTCGCGGGGGTGGCCGGGATCGCGACCGGGAGTTGGGCGGACTGCGGGTCGATCGAGCAGATCGACGCCGTGCTGCGCGACCGGCTGACGCCGCTGGGCGTGCCGGTGCTGGCGGGACTCGACTTCGGCCACGGGCGGCGCCAACTCACCATGCCCCTGGGCGTCGAGGCCGACCTGGACGCGGACGCGGGCACCCTGACGCTCACTTCGGCGGCGTTGCGGTGACCGGCGCGCCGGAGCCGCCCGCTTGCGGCCCGGGGACTCTGGTGCACGTCGACAACACCGTCGCCGACCGCGCCCGACCGGCACCGCGGGCCGACGACCCGGGGGCGCTGCGCGGGGACGGCGTGTGGCCGATCTTCAGCGTTCGGCTCGTCGCGCGGGTGACCGCCATCGACGGCGTGCCGTGTCCACCCCGCGCCCGGCACGAGGAGATCGTCGAACCGATGCGGGCCGACTGACGGGGGCGGCCTGGAGCGGTCCGGGCCCCCGACCCGCCCTGCCCTTGCCTGCCCCACCCCTGCCCGAGGCAGGCCGGCTCGAGGCCGGCCTGGGCCTTCTCGGGCTGTTCCGGGCTGTTCCGGGCTGTTTTGGGCTGCCCCGACGCGTCTCGACGACCACCATAACTGAAAACGACTTTCATTAGTCAAGCATTGATAATGAAAACCATTCCCGATACGGTGCGGCGGGTCGACGCTCTGCGAGAGAGCCGTCGCCGCAGGCGGAGAGGGAGTTCGGTGGGTCATCTGCTGGTTGTCGAAAGCTGGGTCGGGGCGATGAGCAGGCTGCTGCCCAGAGCGATCCACGAGGGCGGGCACGAGTTCACCTTCCTGACCCGGGACCTGCACCACTACCTGCGCTCGACGCCGAACGGAGCGCGCCCCGGGTCCGACGGCGCACCCCATCCGCTGTTGGCCGCGCGCAACATCGTCACCGCCGAAACCAACGACACGGCCGAACTGCCGTTGCTGGCGGAGCGGCTGCACGAGGTGTTCGGCTTCGACGGGGTGGTGTCGGCGTGCGACTACTACCTGCCCGGCACGGCCCGGATCGCCGCCCGGCTGGGCCTGCCGGCCCCCGATCCGGTCGCGGTCGAGGCGGCCTGCCGCAAGGACCTGACCCGGGTACGGCTGGCCGAGGCGGGCGTGCCCGGCCCGCGCTTCGCGCTGTGTCGGGACCGGGAGCAAACCCGGGCCGCCGCCCGGGAGATCGGCTATCCGGTGGTGGTCAAGCCGGTGGACCTGTGCGCCGGAATGCTGGTGCGCAAGGTGCACGACGACGTCGAGGCGGCGCACGCCCACCGGGCGTCGGTCGACTTCCCGGTGAACGCGCGCGGACAGGAACGGGTGCCCGTCGTGCTGGTCGAGGAGTTCCTCACCGGCCCCGAGGTCAGCGTCGAGACCGTCACCTTCGACGGGCACACCCACGTGGTCGGCGTCACCGACAAGAGCCTGGGCGGCGCGCCGTGGTTCGTCGAGACCGGGCACATGTTCCCGGCGGCGGTGGACCCGGACCTGGCCCGGGCCGCCGCGGACACCGCCGTGCGCGCCGTCGAGGCGCTCGGCCTGGACCACGTGGTCGCGCACACCGAGATCAAGCTGACCCCGGACGGCCCGCGGGTGGTGGAGGTCAATCCGCGACCGGCGGGCAACCGCATCACCGAACTGGTCCGTCACGTCACCGGCGTCGACCTGGTCGCGGCGTGCGTGGACGTCGCCCTCGGCCGGCGACCCGACCTCGCCGAACGCCCGACCGGGATGCGCAGCGCGGCGATCGGCCTGCTGCTGCCGAACGAGCAGGACCTGCCCGCGGGCGGCGAGGGCACGCTCGTGGCCATCGACGGCGCGGACGCCGTCCGGCACCGGCCCGACGTGGTCGAACTGACCCTGACCGAACCGGGCCGCGCGGTGCGCGCCGCGACCAGCAACAACGACTACCTGGGTCATGTGATGACCGCCGACACCGAAGGCGGTGCCGCGCGCGAGTCGGCCGAGTGGCTGCTGTCCCGACTGCGTCCGCGCTACGCGGACCCGACGGTGGTGTCCGGATGAGCGCGCCCCCGACCCCACCCGTGCGCTCGCTGGAGGAGTTGCTCGCCGGGGTCGCCGCCGGCCGGTACGGACCCGACCCGGCCGGGGAGCGGGTGAGCACCGCGTTCCGCACGATCCAGGCGGTCCGGCACGCCGAGCGCTCCGGCGGCTATCGCAACGAGGTGCTCAGCGTGCGACTGGGCGCGGCGGTCGGCTCGTGCGCGGCCGAACCCGGCACGCTGCCCGCCGACACGCTCGACGACTGCGTGGGGGCGAGCGTGGCCGAACTGCTGGCCCACCCGCTCGCACCGATCCGGATCGCCGCGCTGGACGCCTACCTGATGCGCTGCCGTCCGCACACCGCCGAACACGGCGCCCGAACCCACCCGTTGCCCGCCGGGACCTCGCTGGAGAAGTCGCGGGCCCGGGCCCGCGCGGTGGTGGAACTGCTGCCGCTGGAACGGCCGGCCACGGTCCTGGTGGTAGGCGTGGTCAACTCGCTCCTGGAACGGCTGCGCGCGCTCGGCCTGCACTGCGTGCCGTGCGACCTCAAGGGCGGCACGACCGAGTGGGGCGAGCCGATCCGCCGCGACGCGAACGCGGAACTGGCGTACTGCGACGCGATCCTGGCGTCGGGGATGACGCTGGGCAACGGCACCTTCGAGCCGCTGCGCGCGCATGCCGCGAGCACCGGCAAGCCGCTGGTGATGTTCGCCCAGACCGGCAGCGCGGTGTTGCCGCTGTTCCTCGGCGCCGGGGTGAGCGCGGTGTGCGCCGAGCCGTACCCGTTCTTCTGGCTGGACGGCGGCCCGGGAGTCGTGCACCGGTACGGCGAGGGCGCCTCGTGAACAGCGTTCCCGCACCGCGTCCCGCGCCCGGTCCGGCCGAGGCGGTCGTCGCGAACCCCGACCTGCTGGCGCTGCTCGGCCGTACGCCGCTCGTGCGGATCGGCACCGCGCTGCCCTGTCCGCAACCCGGCTTCTGGGCCAAGCTCGAATACCTCAGCGCGGGCGGCATGAAGGCGCGCGCCGCCGTGTCGATGTTGCGCGGTGCCCGGCGGCGCGGCGAACTGCGCCCCGGCGCGCTGGTGGTCGAGTCCACCTCGGGCACGCTGGGCGTCGGACTCGCCTTCGCCGGCCAGGCCCTGGGTCATCCGGTTAGGCTCGTCTGCGACGGCGAACTCGAGCCGTCCATGCGCCAGTTGCTCCGAGCCCACGGGGCCGCGCTGGAGGTGGTGGATCGACCCGCGAGCACCGGCGGCTGGCAGGCGGCCCGGCTGGCCCGGGTGCGCGAGATCCTGCGCGGCACCCCCGACGCCTATTGGCCCGACCAGTACAACAACCCCGACAACCCCTCGGGGTACGCCTCGATGGCGGCCGAACTGGTCGACGGCCTGGAGCACGTGGACGTGCTCGTGTGCAGCGTGGGTACCGGCGGGCACAGCGCCGGGCTGATCGGACCGCTGCGTCGGCGCTGGCCCGCGCTGACCGTGATCGGCGTCGACTCGGTCGGCTCGACCATCTTCGGGCAGCCCGCGCGTCCTCGGCTGATGCGCGGACTGGGCAGCAGCATCCATCCGCGCAACGTCGCCCACCACGCGTTCGACGAGGTGCACTGGGTCGGCCCGGCCGCCGCCGTGGACGCGTGCCGCAGGCTGGCCCGAGGCAGCTTCGTCAGCGGCGGCTGGAGCACCGGGGCGGTCGCCCTGGTCGCCGCCTGGGCGGCCCGCGTACACCGGGGCGCGACCGTGGTCGGCGTTTTCCCGGACGGGCCGCACCGCTACCTCGGCACCGTCTACGACGACGACTTCTGCCGCACCCACGGCCTGGATCGCGCGGTCGTCCCCACCCATCCGGTGGAGATCCTGCACGCGCGCGCCGTCGAGGTCGCCGGCTGGGCCCGCTGCCGCAGGGTCGACGACCCGCGACCGTCCCGGCGCACACCCGCGCCGCCGACCCCGCGGGCGCCGATCTCCGCGCCCGCACCCGAGACCGCGACCCGAGGAACGACATGAGGCTCACGTGGCGCACCGCGCGTCTGGAACTGGCCGAGCCGCTGCGCATATCGCGCTCGGTGACGGCCGGTCGCGACGCGGTGTGGGTGACGATCGAACACGAGGGCAGGTACGGCAGCGGCGAGGCGCTGGGCAGCCCGCGGCTCGGCCTGTCGGCGAGCACCATCGTGGCAGCACTGGAGAGCACGGCCCGGCCGTGGCTGGCCCGCTTCGCCGAACCCGAGAGCGCCTCGGCAGAGTTGGACACGGCCGCCCCCGGCGGCCTGCCCGCCGGTGTCCTGGCGGCCCTGGACGCGGCCCTGTGGGATCTCGTCGGCAAGCGTGCCGATCGACCCGTCCACCGACTGCTCGGCGCCGACCGGGCGCCCGCCGCCGCGACCGCCCGCACCATCGGCATCGTCGAGCCCGAGCGCGCCGCGACCCAGGCGGGCCGGCTGGCCGCGCTCGGCTTCACCGTCCTGAAGATCAAGGCCGGCTCGCCCGACCCCGTCCACGACCTGGACCGGGTCGCGGCCGTGCGGGCCGCGGCTCCGCACGCCCGGCTGCTGCTCGACCCCAACGGCGGCTGGACCGAGGCCCGCACCCTGGACCTGCTCCCGCGCTTCGCCGCGCTCGGCGTCGAGGCCGTGGAACAACCCGTCGCACCCGGCCGACCCGACCTGCTCGCCCGGATCGCCCGACACGCGCCGATCCCGGTGATCGCCGACGAGGACGCGGTCACTCCCGAGGACGTACTGCGGTTGGCCGGGAAAGTGCCCGGAGTCAACCTGAAACTCGCCGAATGCGGCGGCGCACGCGCCGCGTTGCGCCTGGTCCAGGCGCTGCGCGGGAGCGGTACCGAGATCATGTTCGGCTGCCTGACCGGCAGTTCGCTGGGCCTCGCGCCGGCTGTGCAGATTCTGGACCGGGCCCGCTGGATCGACCTGGACGGCCACCTGCTGCTGGCGCACGACCCGTGGACCGGGATCGGCGGCCTCGACGGCACCGTACGCGCCGCCGATGCCGCCGGCCTGGGCGTCCGGCCCGCGCCCGCGCGGGAGCGCCGATGAGGACTCTGCGCGCGGTGGCGAGCTTCCCGCTCGCGGTGCGCCTGCTCCTGGTCAACCAACTCGGCGTGAACACCGGCTTCTACCTGCTGATCCCCTACCTCGCCACCCACCTCACCGACGACCTGGGGCAATCGGCGGCCGTGGTCGGCATCGTGCTGGGCGTCCGCAACCTCAGCCAGCAGGGCCTGTTCGTGGTCGGCGGCTCCGCGGCCGACCGGCTCGGCGCACGCGGGGTGATCATCGCCGGATGCGCGCTGCGCACCGTGGGATTCGCGCTGTTCGCGCTCGGTGACGGTCTGCCGATCCTGATCGCGGCGGCCGTGCTCAGCGGCCTCGCCGGTGCCCTGTTCAACCCGGCCGTACGCACCTACCTGGCGCAGGAGGCGGGCGAACGCAAGGCGGAGGCGTTCGCCCTGTTCAACGTGTTCGCCACCACCGGGGCGCTGCTCGGCCCGGTGCTGGGCAGCCTGCTGCTCCTGGTGAACTTCACCACCGCGGCGCTCACCGCGGCGGCCCTGTTCGCCGTGCTCACCCTCGCCCAGGCCGCCGTGCTGCCGGCCCGCCCGGTCCCCGCCCCACAGGGGTCGGTGGCCGCCGACTGGCGCGAAGTCCTGGGCAACCGCGCGTTCGTGGCGTTCTCGATCGCGATGGCCGGGATGTACGGCCTGCAGGCGCAGCTCTACCTGCTGCTCCCGGACGGTGTGCGGCACGCCACCGGGCGCGAGAGCGCGGTCGGACTGCTCTTCGTGATCGGCACCGCGGCCAATCTGCTCCTGCAACTGCGGATCACCCGGTACCTGCAGGCACGCGGCGACCGGGCCCGCTGGATCGCCGCCGGAACCGCGCTGATGGGCCTGGCCTTCCTTCCGCCGATCCTGGTGGCCGGCGGCACCGGCCCGGACGGGACCGCGGACGCGGCGCTGCGGCTGCTGCCGCTGCTCGCGGGCGCGCTGCTGCTGCACGTGGGGGTGATGGTCGCCCAGCCATTCGTGCTGGAACTGATTCCCGCGTTCGGCCGCGAGGGGCTGACCGGAACCGGCTTCGGACTGTTCTACGGGGCGTCCGGCATCGCCGCCGCCGTGGGCAACGCCGGGATCGGGTGGGCGATGGACAGCGGCGCGCGCACCGACCGCGCGTGGCTGCCGTGGGTGTGCTGCGTGGTGCTCGGGCTGGGCTCGGCCCTCGCGGTCGCCCGGCTGTACCGCAGGGGTGTGCTGCCCACGCCGCCCATCATCGCCGCGGAGGGGCCGGTGTCCCCGTCCGCCGGCGCCGCCGAGGGGCCGGCCGCCTCGCCCGCCGGCGACCGCCTCCGGGCCGAGAGCGAGCCGCGATGAACACCCGCAACCTCCTCACCGACACGCCGGAACTCTACGAACGGCGCTTCCCCGATCCGGACCGGGTCGCCGCCCGCTGGACCGAGGAGACGCTGCGCCGCTACGAGGCCGGGCCGCGCGTGCTCGACGTCGGCTGCGGCACCGGGCGGGACGCGGCCTGGCTGCACCGCGACGCGGCGCGCGAGGTGGTCGGCATCGACACCTCGGCGGCCATGCTCGACCATGCCCGCAGCCGGCACCCCGGCCCCGACTACCGCCTCGCCGACATGCGCGACTTCGACCTCGGACGCACCTTCGACGCCGTCGTCTGCCTGGACAGCGCGCTGCTGTACTGCCACCACAACGCGGAACTGACCGCGTTCCTGGACCGGTCCCGGCGACACCTGGCGCCGGGCGGCCTGCTGATCGCCGAACTGCGCAACGGCGCCTACTTCCTGCGCGGCGCGGACGGCGCCCGGCAACCGTCGACACCCCGCGTGGACACCGTCGTCCACGACGGCGTCACGCACACCTCGCACACCACGCTGTGGGTCGACCACGCGGCGCAACTGCTGCGCCGACGCCGGGTGTGGACCTCGGATCGGGGCACCCCGCCCCGCGCGCAGTACTCCGCGTGGCGGCTGCTGTTCCCGCAGGAACTGCGGCACTTCCTCACGGTCGCCGGGTTCGAGGTGCTCGCCCTGTACGACCGCCCGGGACCGCGCACCGACCCGCCGTGGACCGAGGGCGCACCACCGGCGGACAGCGCCGACTCGGACCGCCTGCACGTGGTCGCCCGCCGGCTCGACTGACGCACCGCCACGGCTGCGGCACCATCCCCAGCACGGCTCCGCCACCATCCCCACCACCATCACGGAGAGCACGACCCATGAGTCGCACCAGCCCCGCCATACCGTTCGGCGACCGCCCGCCCGGCACCTCGCGTCGCGTCCTCCTCGCCGCCGGCGGCGCCGGCGCCCTGGCCCTGGCGGTGAGTTGCGCGGGCGGCGGGTCGGCCGACCCCGGCCGGCGCGCCGCCAACGCCCAGGCCGAGGGCACCCCCAGGCGCGGCGGCCGACTGCGCGCGGCCTTCCCGGGCGGCGGGGCCAACGAGAACCTCGATCCGCACCTGGCCAATCTGTTCGTCGACGTGGCCCGGGCCAAGGCCCTGTTCGACAAACTCGCCGACTACGGCGCGGATCTGGCCCCGGTGCCCCGGCTGGCCGCGGGCTGGGAGGCCGACCCGAGCCTGGTCACCTGGCGGGTCCGGCTGCGCCCGGCCGCCTTCCACGACGGCCGGCCGGTCACCGCCGAGGACGTGCTGTACAGCTTCCGCCGCATCGCCGATCCCAAGCGGGCGTTCCGTGCGAAGGCGTCCCTGGAACCGATCGATCTGGACGCCAGTTCGGCCCCGGACCCGAGCACCGTGGAGTTCCGCCTCAAACGGCCCTACGCGGAATTCCCGAACACGCTGGCCGCGTTCGGCGCCTACATCGTGCCCAAGGGCGCGGACTCCTTCGAACGACCGGTGGGCTCGGGCCCGTTCACGTTCGCCTCGTTCAAGCCCGGAAGCTCGCTCCTGCTGCGGCGCAATGAGAAGTACTGGGAGGGGGCGCCGCACCTGGACGAACTGGAATTCGTGGTCGCCGGCGAGGAGTCGGCGCGCACCAACGCGCTGCTGGGCGGACAGGTCGAGTACGCGCACGAGTTGAACCCGGCCACCGCGCGCGTCCACGAGGGCAAGGGCCGGATCACCGTGCTGCGGCTGCGCAACAGCGCGATGCAGGGCTTCGTGATGAAGACCGACCGGCCGCCGTTCGACGACCTCAGGGTTCGGCAGGCGTTCTGCCTGATCGCCGACCGTCGCGAACTCGTCGACGGCGCGCTGTCGGGCGCCGGCGAGGTGGGCAACGACCTGTTCGGCAAGGGATACCGCTACTACGCGGCCGGCATCCCGCAACGCACCCAGGATCTGGCCAAGGCCCGCGACCTGTTGCGCGAGGCGGGCGCGGAGGGACTGCGGGTCACCCTGGACACCGCGCCGGCCGCCACCGGATTCGTCGAGGCGGCGGGCATCTTCAAGGAACAGGCCGCCAAGGCCGGGGTGATCGTCGAGGTCCGGGTCGGCAACAAGGACACCTACTGGAAGGACATCCTCACCGGCGGCACCCTGGCCTCCTACCGCTCGGGCGCGATGCCCATCGAATCCCACGTCTCCCAGCGGCTGTTGACCGGTTCCACCACCAACGCCACGCGGTGGCACGCCAAGGACTTCGACGACCTCTACCAACAGATCCAATCCACCTCCGACGAGGCGTTGCGCACCGCGCTCTACGAGCGCATGCAGCGCCGGCTGCACGCCGAGGGCGGCTTTCTGATCTGGGGGTTCGCGGACTGGATCGTGGCCACCGCGAACCGGGTGCGCGGGGTGGCGGTGACCGCGCCCGCCAACACGCTGGACTGGGCCCGATTCGACCGGGTCTGGCTCGCGTGAGCCCGGACCGGACCTGGCTGAGCCGCCGACTGCTGCTCGGGGTGGCGCAGACGGCGGCGCTGGTCGTGCTGATCTTCGCGCTCACCGAGGCGCTGCCCGGCGACGCGGCGGTGGCCCTGGCCGGCGACCAGCCCGATCCGGAACGGATCGCCCGAATCCGGGAGTCCATGGGCCTGGACCACTCCGCCGCCGAACGACTGCTCGACTGGTGCGGCGCCCTGGCACGCGGCGACCTGGGTACGTCGCTGATCTCCGGTCGACCCGTCACCGACCTGCTCGCCGACGGGTTCGGCCCGACCCTGACGCTGGCCGGTGTCACCGCGGCCCTGCTGGTGCCGCTGTCGGTGGGGCTGGGCGTGCTCGCCGCGCGCCGCGAGGGCGGTCCGCTGGATCGGACCGTGAGCGCGTTGACCTCGGCCGTGCACGCCGTCCCGGAGTTCGCCCTGGGGGTGTTGTTGACCACGCTGTTCGCGCTGCGCCTGGGCTGGTTGCCGCCCACCGCCGTCGGCACCGGCGGCGATCCGTGGGCGCACCCGGCCGTGTTGGTGCTGCCGGTGCTGGTGTTGCTCTCCCGGCCGGTGTGCACGATCAGTCGCCTGGTCCGGGCGGGCATGATCGACGCGATGGCGTCGCCGTACGTCGCACACGCCCGGCGGCAGGGCCTGTCCGCGGCCCGGGTGCGCTGGACCCACGCCCTGCCCAACGCGCTTGCCCCGGCGGGCCAGCAACTCGCCCGGACCTGCGACTGGTTGCTGAGCGGCGTGATCGTGGTCGAGGCCCTGTTCGTGATCCCGGGACTGGGCACGGTGCTGATCGACGCGGTCGCGGCGCGCGACATCCCGGTGGTCCAGGGCCTGGCGGTGGTGTTCGGAGTGGTCACCGTCGTGGTCAACCTCGGCGCCGACCTGGTCACCCGCCGGCTCGCCCCGCGTGCGGAGGTGGCGGCGTGAGCGGCCTCACCGCCCGGGACGGGCTTCGCGACGGGATCGGCTCCCGCAGGCGGATGGCGTGGCGGTACGCGCTCGCGCTGGGACTGATCGCCGTGCCGCTGCTGTTCGCGGTGCTCGGGCCGCTGTTCGCGGGAGCGCCCGAATCTCGTTCCGTGTCCTTCACCGCCGGCCGAGGGCACTGGCTGGGCACCGACTTCGCCGGTCGCGACGTTTGGCGACAGGTGTTGCTGGGTGGGCGCTCGGTGGTGGTCGTGGCGGTCGCCGCGACCGCGCTGGCCTATCTGGTGGCGATCCCGCTGGGGTTGGCCGCGGCGTTGACCGGCCGGAGTTGGCTCGCGGAACTGCTCGTCCGCCCACTGGACGTGCTGCTCGCGGTGCCCTCGCTGCTGTTCGTGCTGCTCGTGGCCGCGCTGTTTCGGCCCGGACCGGGCGAACTGGTCCCGGTGGTGGCCCTGGTCACCGTGCCCGACGCGGCGCGCGTGGTGGCCTCGGCGGCCACCGAGATCGCCGCGCGTCCGGTGGTGGAGGCGCTGCGGATGCAGGGCGAGTCGTGGTGGCGGATCGCCGTCGGCTACGTGGCCCGGTCGATGCGGCGGACCCTCGCCGCCGACCTGGGCACGCGGCTGGCGGGAGCGCTGTACCTGGTGGCCACCGCCGCGTTCCTGGGCGTGGGCGTGGCACCGGACGCCTCGGACTGGGCGGTGATGGTGGACCGCAACCGGGTCGGCCTGTTCCTCCAGCCGTGGGCGGTGGTGGTGCCCGCGGCGCTGATCGTGGCGCTGTCGATGGGCACGAATCTGCTGTTCGACGCGGCGCTGCAAGGCTCCCGGGAGCGGACGGGAGAGCACCGATGAGTGATCCGGAACCGGTGCTGGTGGTATCCGGGTTGCGGGTGGAGGTCGGCGGTCGGGCGATCGTGGACGGGGTGAGCCTGACCGCGCGCGCGGGGCGGATCACCGCGCTCGTGGGCGCGTCCGGCAGCGGCAAGACCACCACGGGGCTGGCCCTGCTCGGCGAATTCCCGCCCGGCGCCCGGGTGACGGGCGAGGTACGGGTCACCGGCGAAGGTCCCGTGGGCTACATCCCGCAACATCCCGCCGCCGCGCTCAACCCGGCCCGCCGGGTCGGGGCGCTGCTGCGCGACATCGCCCGGCCGGCGGGAGGCGGACGCGCCGCGATTCGGGCGCGGGTGTACGACGCCCTGCGGGCGGCTCGGATCCCGGATCCGCAGGAGACGGTGCGGCGATTCCCGCATCAACTCTCCGGCGGGCAACAGCAGCGTGTGGTGCTGGCCCAGGCCCTCCTGCTCGGGGCCCGTGCCGTGGTCGCCGACGAGCCCACCACGGGGCAGGACGCGCTGACCAAGCAGGGGGTGGTCGAGCGGTTGGCGGCGGTGGCCGGACAGGGCATCGCGGTGATCCTGCTCAGCCACGACCTCGACGTGGTGCGCCGACTGGCCGACGAAGTCGTGGTGTTGGCGCACGGGCGGGTGGTCGAGTCCGGGCCGCCGGGCCGGGTGTCGCTCACCGCGCGGCGGCCGGATGGGCTCGCGGAGCCGCCGAACCGGCCGGTGCCCTCGGCCCGGACGGCGGCCGGGTCCCGCCTCGAGGTGCGCGACGTGGTCGCCCGGCACCGCGCGGGCGGGCGGGCGACCGCCGTGCTGCACGGCGTGAGCGTGTCGGTGGAAGCGGGCGAATGCCTGGCCCTGGTGGGGCGCTCCGGCAGTGGCAAGACCACCCTGGGACGCTGTGTGGCCGGACTGCACAGCCGCTACGACGGGCGGGTCCTGCTCGACGGCACGCCGCTGCGACGCACCCTGCGTGCTCGTACCCGCGCCGAACTGGCCTCCGTGCAATACGTGTTCCAGGACGCGCGGGCCTCCTTCGACGAATATCGGCCGGTGTTCGAGCAGGTGGCCCGTACAGCGGTCAGGTTGCGCGGTGTCGAGCCGGGCGCTGCCCGCGCGCAGGCGCTGGACACGCTGGGCGAGTTGGGACTGCCGGCCGACACGGCGGGCCGCCGCCCGGGCGCGTTGTCCGGAGGCGAGTTGCAGCGCGCCGCGCTGGCCCGCGCGCTGTTCGCCCGGCCCCGGGTGCTGGTCTGCGACGAGATCACCTCCGGCCTGGACGCGCCGACCCGGCTCGCGATCCTGGAACTGCTCGCGCGGTCGCGCGAACGCGCCGAGCTGAGCCTGGTGTTCATCACCCACGACCTGGCGGCAGCGGGCCTGCTCGGCGATCGCATCGCGGTCCTGGACCACGGGCGGGTGGTCGAACACGGCCCGGCGCGGCGCGTCCTGACCGAGCCCACGCACGCTTTCACCGGGCTGCTGGTACGCGCCGCCGGCGGTGTCGGGTCAGTGCAGGGAACCCAGGAGGGGCCGGGTGAAGGGGGTGACCCGGTCGGGTCGCCCGGTACGGATCTTCTCGGCCCATTCCGGGTCGGCCAGCAGTGAGCGGCCGACGGCGATCAGGTCGAATTCGTCGCGGTCGAGGCGCGCGAGCAGGCCGTCCAGGTCGGTGCGCGAGCCTTTCGCCCCGGCCAGGGCCCGCAGGAAGTCGACGTCGAGGCCGACGGAGCCCACCGCGATCGTGGGCCGGCCGGTGAGCTTGCGGGTCCAGCCCGCCAACGTCAGCTCGCCGTCCTCGAACTCCGGTGCGAGGTGGTGACGCGTGGACGCGTGGAATACGTCGACCCCGGCCTCGACCAGCGGCGTGAGCAGGCGTTCGAGCTCGTGGGGGGTGTGCGCGAGGCGGGCGGCGTGGTCGTCCATCTTCCACTGGGAGAAGCGCAACGACACCGGGAACGTCGGGGAGACCGCGCCGCGCACGGCGGCGACGACCTCGCGGGCGAGGCGGGTGCGGCGGTGCAGGTCGCCGCCGTACCCGTCGGTGCGCCGATTGGTGGTGCTCCACAGGAACGAGTCGATCAGGTATCCGTGCGCGGCGTGGATCTCGACGCCGTCGAAGCCGCGCCGTTCGGCCTCGCCGGCGGCCCGCGCGTAGGCGTCGATCACGTCGGCCAGATCCGCTTCGCTCATCGCCCGCCCACCGGCGATCGCTCGGCCGTCCGCACCGAGGCCGGAGGGGCCGAGTATCCCGGTGCCGGCGGGTGGCCGCATCCCGTCGTCGAGCCTGGTTCCCACATGCCAGAGCTGCGCCGCGATCCGCCCTCCCGCCGCGTGCACGGCCCGCGCGACGTGTTGCCAACCCGCGAGCGCGTCCTCGCCGTGGAAGCGGGGCACACGCTCGCCCCACCCGGCGGTGGCGTGGCCGATGTACGTGCCCTCGGTGACGATCAGCGCGGTGCCACCGGCGGCGCGGCGGGCGTAGTAGTCGGCGACATCGGCCCCGGGGACCCCGCCGGGTGAGAATCCGCGGGTCATCGGGGCCATCACGATGCGATTGGGCAGTTCCAGGCCGCCGACGGCGAACGGGCGGAACAGCGGCCGGACCTGATCGACGGTCGTGGTTGGCGGGTGGCTGGTCACGTGTTCTCCCTGGGCTGACGACACGGTGGCCGACGCATGGCCGACGGCATCGACGGCGGACGACACCAGTGGCCGACGACGCCCGTGGCCGCACGTTCATGGCCGGACGACAATGCTGCGTACGTTGTATCTGTAGTAGACAATGTACACACTGGATACGTTGTATCGGCAAGGCCTGGCAGGCGCGCGGTGCCTCGCGTCGACGAATGGGTCACGTCGGTGGCGGGCCGTGCCGAGGGCGCCGACGATGAGGGGACGGGGGCGTTCCTTGTCGGTTTCTCTGGAGGTTCACGTCATGCCCGTGGTCACCAAGCCCTACGTGCCCGGCACCCCCTGTTGGGTCGACCTGATGGTCCCCGACCAGCAGGCCGCCCTCGACTTCTACCGCGATCTGTTCGGCTGGCAGGGCGAGGTCGGGCCGCCGGAGACCGGTGGCTATTCGGTGTGCCTGCTGAACGGGAAGCCCGTCGCGGGCATCGTGGGCGCGATGTCCCCGGACGGCGGGGAGACGCCGCCGACCGCGTGGACCACCTACCTGGCCACCGCCGACGCGGACGCCACCCAACAGGCCGTCACGAAGGCCGGCGGCACGATGGTCATGCCGGTGATGGACGTGATGACGCTCGGCCGGATGGGCGTGATCGCCGACCCCACGGGCGCCGTGTTCGGGATCTGGCAGGCGCGGGACTTCGGCGGCGCCGAGGTGGTCAACGAGCCCGGCGCGGTGATCTGGAGCGAGCTCAACACCGGCGACACGGCCGCCGCGTCCACGTTCTACTCGGCCGCGCTGGGCCTGAAGGCCGCCGAGATGGAGGGTGCCGAGGGCTACTCGTCGCTGAGCGCCGGCGGCCGGGTGATCGGCGGCATGCAGGGGCTGGATCAGTTGCCGCCCGGCACGCCCGCGCACTGGCTGACGTACTTCTCCGTCGACGACACCGACAGCACGGTGGACGCGCTGATCCGGGCCGGCGGCAATGTGCTCAAGCCGCCGTTCGACATGATGGCGGGTCGGATGGCCGTGGTGCAGGACCCGCAGGGCGGCGCCTTCGCGGTGATCAACGCGACGGCTCCCGCACCGGCCTGACCACCCCGTCGTGCGCCCGGCATCCGCAACGGACGCCGGGCGCACGGCCGTTGTGGGCGGGCAGTCGACGATGGTCACCACGGTGCGGTCGTTCCGGTCGACCCCGGTCACCACTCGATCATGCGGACGACCCCCGCCGGCGGTGCCGGCGGGGGTCGGGTCGTGCGGGTGGTTCAGGCCGCGCTCGTGGCGGGGCCTTCGTCGGCGAGTGCCTTGAAGCCGCGCAGGCGAAGGCTGTTGCTGATCACGAAGACCGAACTGAAGGCCATCGCGGCGCCGGCGAGCATCGGGTTGAGCAGGCCGGCGGCGGCGAGCGGGAGGGCGGCGACGTTGTAGGCGAACGCCCAGAACAGGTTGGACTTGATGGTGGCCAGGGTCTTGCGGGCGAGCCGAATGGCGTCGGCGGCGGCCCGCAGGTCGCCGCGGACCAGGGTCAGGTCGGCGGCCTCGATCGCCACGTCGGTGCCGGTGCCCATGGCCAGACCGAGGTCGGCCGTGGCCAGCGCCGCCGCGTCGTTGACGCCGTCGCCGACCATGGCCACGATCCGGCCCTCGGCCCGGAGCCGGGTGACCACGTCGACCTTGTCCTGCGGCATCACCTCGGCGTACACGTGCTCTGGGTCGATGCCCACCTGCGCGGCGACGGTGCGTGCGACGGTGGTGTTGTCGCCGGTGAGCAGGATCGGGGTCAGGCCCAGCTCGCGGAAGCGGCGGATGGCCTCGGCGGAGGTGGGCTTGACCGCGTCGGCGACGACCAGGACGGCGCGGGCCTTTCCGTCCCAGGCCACCGCGACGGCGGTCCGGCCGAGCGCCTCGGCGTCGGCCATGGCGCGTTCGAGGTCGACGGGAAGGTCCAAGGCCCACTCGGTGAGCAGCCGGGTGCGGCCGACCAGCACCGCGTGGCCCTCGACGATGCCCTGGACGCCGAGCCCCTCGACGTTGGCGAAGTCCTCGGGGTCGGGCAGGTCGCCGACGCGCTCGCTCGCACCCTTGGCGATGGCCTGGGCGATCGGGTGCTCGGAGGCGTTCTCCAGGGCACCCGCGAGCCGCAGCACGTCCTCGATCCGCTCGTCGGCGGCGAGGTGGGTCTCCAACAGGGTCATCCGGCCGGTGGTGACGGTGCCGGTCTTGTCCAGGACGATGGTGTCCACGCGGCGGGTGGACTCCAACATCTCGGGGCCCTTGATCAGGATGCCCAGTTGCGCGCCGCGCCCGGTGCCGACCATCAGCGCGGTCGGGGTGGCCAGGCCCAGGGCGCACGGGCAGGCGATGATCAGTACGGCGACGGCGGCGGTGAACGCGCCGGCGACGCCCTGACCGGTGCCCCACCAGAAGCCGAGCGTGGCGGCGGCCAGCGCGATGACGATCGGCACGAAGATGCCGGAGACCTTGTCGGCCAGGCGCTGCACCTGCGCCTTGCCGTTCTGCGCGTCCTCGACCAGGCGGGCCATTCGGGCGAGTTGGGTGTCGGCGCCGATCCGGGTGGCGCGGACCACCAGTCGGCCGCCGGCGTTGACGGTGGCCCCGGTGACGACATCGCCGGGGCGTACCTCGACCGGGACCGATTCGCCGGTGAGCATCGAGGCGTCCACGGCCGAGGTGCCCTGCTCGATCACGCCGTCGGTGGCGATCTTCTCGCCCGGGCGGACCACGAACAGGTCGCCGACGACCAACTCCTCGACCCTGACCCGTTCCTCGCGCCCGTTCCGCAGCACGGCCACGTCGCGGGCGCCGAGTTCGAGCAGCGCCTTGAGCGCGGCACCGGAGCGGCGCTTGGCGCGGGCCTCGAAGTAGCGGCCGGCCAGGATGAACGTGGTCACCCCGGCGGCGGCCTCGAGGTAGATGTTGCCCGCTCCGTCGCCGCGTTCGATGGCGAAGGAGAACGCGTGGGTCATCCCGGGTGTGCCGGCGGTGCCCCAGAAGAGGGCGTACACCGACCACGCGAGCGCGGCGAGGGTGCCCATGGACACCAGGGTGTCCATGGTCGAGGTGCCGTGCCGCAGGTTGGTCCACGCGGCCTTGTGGAACGGCCAGGCGCCGAAGGCGACGACCGGCCAGGCCAGGGCGAGGGACAACCACTGCCAGTTGGTGAACTGCAGGGCCGGGACCATCGCCATCGCGATCACCGGCACGGTCAGTACGGCGGAGACGAGCAGCCGATCGCGCAGGGCGCGGACCCTGCCCCCGTCCGGGTCCGCGTCCGGCGCCGGCTCGTCGGTGCCGCCGGCGCTCTTGGGCGGGGCGGGCAGCTCGGCGGTGTAGCCGGCGGCCTCGACCTGGGCGACCAGGTCGGTCGGCGCGATGTCGCCGGCGTAGGTGACCTTGGCCTTCTCGGTGGCGTAGTTGACCGTCGCGGTCACGCCGTCGAGCTTGTTGAGTCGCTTCTCGATGCGCATCGCGCACGAGGCACAGGTCATGCCGCCGATCGACAACTCGATCTGCCCGGTGTCCTGCGGCGCCGAGGTCTCGGTGCTCGAACTCATCGCCCTCTCCTTCTCGTGTCGTGGTGCGGTGTGGCCGTCGCGGCCCGGGGCGGTGGCGGCCGGTGCGGGCTCGCGATCACACCTCCAATATACCCCTAGGGGGTATACGGAGCGCAAGTGTCGGCCTCGATGTCGCCGCTCGGTGGTTCCTTCGGTACGTGGGCTTGCCCGGCTCGACGCGCGTGCTCGTTCGTTCGGCCGCGTCCTTGCCCGGCCCGCTGCGCGCGCTCGTGGTGCTCAGTGCGCGTGTTCGCCGTGCTCCGCTTCCGCGGCGGGCGACGAGGCCGGCACGACCGGGGGTGCCTCAGTGCTGGTCGAAGCGCCCACGTTCACGGTGAACTCGGCGGTGCGGACCGTTCCCTCGTGCCGGAAGTCCAGGTAGAGCCGGTAGTTGCCCGCGCTGGGAGCCTGGGCGTGGAAGCCGATGCCGGGACCCGCGGGAGTCTTGCCGTCGCCGGGCGCGCCCTGGGGATGCACGTGCAGGTAGGCGAGGTCGCCTTGGCGCAGGGCGACCAGGTGGCCGTAGGCGCCGAGGTAGGGCTGGAGGTCGGTGACGGGGCGGCCGTCCTTGCTCACGTTCAGGGTGAGCGCGGTGGAGCCGGTCGCGGACAGGTCGCCGGTCAGGGTCACGGTGTATCCGGCGACGGTCGCGGTGCGAGTCGGCGCGGGAAGCGCGGCCGGTTCGTAGGAGCCGGCCACGACCACGTCGGCGCCGAGGGTGAGCGGGCCGCCGGGGTCCCCGGTGGGGGTGAAGTCGGCGAACACGCGGTACGTGCCGGCGGTCGTGAAGGTCAGCGGGACGCTCCACGTGCCGTCCGGCCCGAGTGTGGGGTGCACGTGCCGGAAGCCGGACAGGTCGCGGCGGGCCACGATCAGGTGCAGGTCCTGCTCGTGGGCGCGGTCGTAGCGAGTCCACGGGCGGCCGTCCGGGCCGAGCACGCGGAACCGGAAGTCGGTCGGGGTGTCGACCGGGAGCGGTTCGGCGGGCGCGGCGAGCGTGTAGCCGCGTTCGGACACCTGGAGGCCGCCGGGCGCTTCGGCGGCGGCGGGCTTGACGCCGGTCGCACCGGGGGCCGGCTCGACGCCGCGTGCGTCGGCGTCGGCGCCGTGTCCGCCGTGCGCGGGCGCGGGGTCGGAGCCGACCGGGCCGACCGCGTGGCCCACGCCGAACGCGGCGCCGAAGGCCAGGACGATGCCGGCGCCGAACGCGCCGACCTTGACTGCCGTGTTCATGGTCTCTCCTCGGTCGATCGGTCGGTCGGGATCGAAGTCGGGGTCGGGATCGGGGTCGGGATCGGGGTCGGGGTCCAGTCGGGCCGCGGGCCCCGGTCGTCGGTTGGCCGCGGGCCGCGCCGGCCGGGAGGGCGCCGTGGGTGGGCGCCCTCCCGGGCCGGTCAGTGGCAGCTACCGCAGCAGCTCGCGCCCGCCGCAGGCGCCGCCGCGGGGGCGACGAGCTCGTAGCCGGCCTCGTCGATCGCCGCCGCGACGGCCGCGTCGTCGATCGTGGTGTCGGCGGTCACGGTGACGGTGCCGCTCGCGAGGTCGACCCCGACGTCGGTGACGCCGTCGATCCGGCCGACCTCGGTCCGGACCGACGAGACGCAGTGGCCGCAGGTCATGCCGGTGACGGTGTAGGTCGCGGTGACGGTGGTGGACGTGGACGTGCCCATGGCGAAGCCTCCCGGTTCTCGGATCCGCCGCACCGGATGTGCTCCGGTCGGCGGCTTCGGTTACAACATACCCCCCCTAGGTATGTAGTCAACCCGTCGAGGCCGATCCGGAGCGGTTTCTCGACAGTGGCGGGCGCTTCGTCGGGCGTGGTGTCGCGGGTGTCGGGCGCGACGTTTCGGGCCTGTCGGGGCGTCTCGGGCAGCGGTCGGCGTAGGTCCGTTCGACATTGCCGATGTTCGGCAACCCGGGGCCGGACGGGGCCGAGAATCAGGGTGTCGCCGAGGGGCGGAACCTGTGAGTCTGGTGATCGTCACGGGGACGGTTCGGCCCGCCGGAGCGACCGCGCGACCGCCCCTGCTTCACGCCGCGTCAAGGAGCACCATGCGCATGATCCGTACGGCCGCCGTCTCGGCCGTCGTCGCTCTCGCCGTCGCCGGTCTGGCGGCCTGTGACGGCGGCTCGGAGAAGTCCAACGCGGACAAGGACGCGAAGGTGCTGGCCGACGACGCACTGGCCCGGCTGCGCGAGGCCGACGACGTGAAGATGGTCGGCGGCGGCGACAACCGGGGCAGGAAGCAGGACGTGGACGTCTGCCTGCGGAACGCCGACCTGCAGGGCACGATGAAGGTCGACGGATCGCCCGTGGACATCGTCCTGGTCGGCACGTTCGTCTACATGAAGGCCGAACCCGACTTCTGGGCCAAGGCCCTGGCGGAGCGGGGCCCGCAGGCGGCTCTGATGAGCAAGCTCTTCGCGGGCCGGTACGTGAAGACTCCCGCCAAGGGCGAGGACGGCGAGGACGGGAGCGTCGGCGGTATGAGCGACTTCTTCCAGGGCTCCGCCGAGGGTGTGGCCAAGGGCGAGGTCGTCACGGTGGACGGCAGGAAGTTGATTCCGCTCAGCAAGAAGAACGCCAAGGGCAACACGGTGACGCTGCACGTCCCGGAGAAGGGTGAGCCCTTCCCGACGCTGGTCACCGTGTCGGGCAGTGTGACGATGACGTTGAACCTCACCAGGGGTGCGCAGAAGTGCACGCCCACCGCGCCGCCCGCCGATCAGGTGCTCGACCCGGACGCGCTGGAGCGCGGCAAAGCCCCGACGGCTCCCACCGCGGCCACCCAGGCCTGAAGCCCGGGTCCGAGGCCGGCCTGAGGCCCGGGTCCGAAGCCGAGGCCCGAGGCCCGGGCCTGTCACCCAGGCCCGGGCGATCGTCCGGCGTCAGTCGCGCAGCATCAGGATGACGCCGGCGGTGACCACGCCGACGGCGACGGCGGCGATGCCGTAGGCGAGACGGTGCGCGCGCAGGACCGGGAGGAAACGGTCGACGGCCGGCCGACCCGGGCCGGTGAGGGCGAGCGCGGCGGCGGCGGAGGTGAGGAGCAGTTCGTACTCGACGCCGCTCGGCGCGAAGAAGCCGCCGTCCCACTTGACCGCGACCGCGTTGATCATCGTGCCCACGATCGCGGCGGCGGCCAGAGGGGTGCACAGGCCGACGACCAGGGCCAGGCCGCCGAAGGTCTCGGTGAGGCCGGCCACCGTGGCCATCGCCTTGCCGGACGGGTAACCGCTCATGGTGAAGAACCGGCCGGTGCCGTCGAGGCCGGCGCCGTCGAACCAGCCGAAGAGCTTCTGGGAGCCGTGCGCGGCCATGGTCAGGCCGACCACGACGCGCAGCAGGAGCAACCCCAGGTCGTATCCGTGCAGGGACGGGCCGGGCGCGGTCGGCGACGCGGTATCGGGGGACCGGTCGAGGCTGCGGAGGGTCGTCTCGGCGGGGGAGGACATGCGGGTGTCTCCTGTCGATGCGAGGTCGTCGGACGATAGTGAGTTCAAATTTGAACTACTTCGACGCTACAGCCCGCCCCCGGCTTCGACAAGCTCAGTAGGCTGGCGCGCATGAGTGAGCCGCGGTGGTTGGACGACCTCGAGATGGCGGCGTGGCAGAGCTTCGTCGAGGCCGGCCACCGCGTGGACCGGGCGCTGGAGCGCCAACTCAAGGACGAGGCCGGCCTCTCCCATCCGCAGTACGAGATCCTCGTGCACCTGTCCGCCGCGTCCGACGGGGAACTGCGGATGGCCGAGCTGGCCGAACGCCTGATCACCTCCAAGAGCGGGATCACCTACCAGGTCGCCCAACTGGAGAAGCTCGGCCTGGTCCGTCGGCGGCAGTGTCCCGACCAGGCGCGCGGCGTCTTCGCGGTGCTCACGGAGCACGGATCCGAGCGGTTGCGCGGTGCCGCGCCCGCGCACGTGGAGCGGGTTCGCGAAGTGCTCATCGATGTGCTGGATCGCGAGCAACTCGCGGTCCTGGCCGAGGCGTTGGGCACCGTCGGCCGGCGGCTGCGGGCACACGACCGCGGCTGATCGGCACCGCGACCGGGCCCACACGACGAGGCGCCCCGCTCCCGGATGAGGTGTCGGGAGCGGGGCGCGTTGCTCATCGGACGATCATCACGAGCGATCGGGGACGGGTCAGGAGATGCTGACGTCGTCCACGTAGAAGGTGGTCGTGGCGGATTCGTCCTCGGAACCGGCGAACCGGAGCGTGACCGTCTGGCCCGCGTATGCGCTCAGGTCGACAGTCTTCTGGACGTAGGTGCCGGTGGCGTTGGTGTTGGAGTAGGTGGCCAGGGTCGTACCGTTGACCTGGACCTTGAGCGTGTCGTAGACGGTCGAGCCGACTTCCTGTGTGGTGATCCTGACCCACAGGCGGAGCGAGGTGCCGGCCGGGACGGTGATGTTGGACTGGGTGACGTTCTCGGTGGCCGTGCTGCCGTAACCCATCATCCAGGCGTACCAGCTACCGCCGTGCGCGGTGGCCTGGCTGCTGTTGGTGATGATGGTGGCGTCCTGCGTCCAGTTGGCGGTGCCCTGCTCGAAGCCGCCGTTCTGGAGCGCGTTGCCCGGGTTGGTGTTGCCGACGGTCAGCGTGTACGTGGTCGAGTGCACGACCGAGCCGGTGCCGGTGATGGTGATCGGGTACGTGCCGGGCGTGGTGCCGGCCGCGACCGTGATGGTGGCGGTCGAGGAAGCCCCGGACTGTACGGACGTCGGGTTGAAGGTCACCCCGACGCCGCTGGGCGCGCCGTTGGAGCTCAGCGCCACGGTCTGCGCGGTGCCGCTCGTGGTGGTCGTGTTCACGGTCGTCGTGGCGGTGCCGCCGGCGGAGGGCACGTTGCCCGCGCCGGGCGTGACCGCGATCGAGAAGTCGTTGGTGGGCGCGGGTCCGCCGACCGCCGTCTTCCAGATGGTGTAGGCGATTCCGTCGGCGCTGCGGTCGAGGACCGTCGCGTTGATGTTGGCGGTGGTGTCACACGCGGAGTGGTAGCAGGAGTCGTAGGAGGCGTTCGCCTGGCCGCCCCACTTCGTGGCCTGTGCCGAGGTCTTGCGGGCGTCGGCGCCGGCCGCGTAGCCGGAGGTGGGGATGCCGCCCTGCTGGAAGGAGTAGTCGTCGGAGCGGCCCTGGCCCTCGACGTTCTCCTCGGGACGCAGGTTCAGCGTGTCCCAGTAGGCCTTCATCGGCGCGGCGGTGGTGGAGTTGATGTTGTTGATGAAGTAGCCGCCGTTGGGCGAGCCGACCATGTCGAAGTTGTAGTAGCCCTTGATCGCGCTGCGCTGGGTGGAGCTGAGCTGACCGACGTAGAACTGCGAGCCCTGCAGGCCCTGTTCCTCGCCCGCCCACCAGCCGAAGCGCACGTGCTTGCTGAGCGTCGGATTGGCCTGCGCGAGTGCGAGGGCGTTCTCCAGGAGGGTGGCGGAGCCGGAGCCGTTGTCGTTGATGCCGGGTCCGGCGGAGACGCCGTCCAGGTGGGCGCCGAA